>JAGOKK010000087.1 GCA_017994635.1 Candidatus Cloacimonadota bacterium
TTGCTGCTGTTCTTGATCAGAATGATATAGTTATCCTGACTTGTAGCAGCGTGATTGGTGAAGATCACTTCATCGCTGGAGTAAGTACCCGATGATATATACAGCGTGTATCCTGCCATATCCAGATTTTCGATAATGTAGGGTCCGGTGTAGGTTCCGGGATTGAGGTAAAGATAGACGTTTCCGGTGATGCTGGCAGCGTGTAAGGCCGTGATGGCATTATCCAGATCATCAAAATCTGCACCATCGCCACCGATGCTATAGTTCCCCTGCATCGTTTGCCCGTATAGGATACAGGACAGAAGTAGAAGCATAATAAATAGTAACTGTTTCATGTATTTCTCCTATTGTGAATCATCATATCAGGTGATTTAGCTCTCCATAGACGCCAAACCCCTATGCTGAAGCGACAAAAAATTACGATCACATCTCAGGTCAAGGTGAATAGGAAACTCCGACGCTTTTGCACCGAAGATTCAGAGGCATGATCAAAAAGCAGTATCCATATCAGATTGCTACACCGCAACATGGTGTGTCGACATTTATCAACATCCTTACAGGGACAAATGGCTGCTTTGTGCTATCAGAGATGTGGTATGCAAGGGAGAGGGGGGGGGAAATTCCCCTTACTCTGGCAAGCTGAACACCAGCATGTTCTGGGCGATCTCACCTCTCTCATCCCAAAATCTGAATTTATGCTCCTGTAACCGTGGGATTTCTCCCCTGATTGCCGGGGAGAAGGTAAGACCTATCTTTTTGCGAGACCCAAAGATATGTTGGAGATATGGTAATTCCGCATCAATATCAGAGGGCAGATCCGAGAGCAGAGTGATGCAGCGTTCACCCACAGTACCGGTGAGATACAGCCCTTTCTCTGTTCTGAAGACCATGGCGTGCTCTTTGATGAAGGGGAGAGACGCCTCCACAGCATGCACGGCGTGCCAGTTTAATGGTATGTGAGACGGATAATTCTTGAAAATCTCCATGTCATAATCATCTACTATCTCAGGTTCCTTTACCTTTACCACGCCTCTGCGCTCCATATTGTAAAAAGCTTCCTGCACCACAAAACCCATCTTACGTGTGATAGCCAGGCTTTCCACGTTCTTGTAATAGGTGCAAAACTCAAAGGAAAGGGCCGGATTCCGGGTAGCTAGAGAAGCGGCAAAGGCCATCAATTCCCTGTTCATCAGCTTGGCTATGCCCTTTCCCTGATAGCGGCGATGCACGCGCAAACCCTCGAACCACAGAACATTATCCGGGAATATACTCAGTTTCAGACAGGCTATCACTTTGCCCTGGTATTCGCAGACAAAGAACCAATCCTCGCCGATCCAGCGATCCACTATCATTGGCAGATAATCGTGACCTTCCCAGATCCCGCGCGATATCTCGATCAGATCTGCGCGATCGGAGGGACGGGCAATACGAACCAGACAATCTTCAAGTATAAACATGGGAAACATCTGTCTTTAGAGTGAGCTTTGAGTCAAGTGAAAAGAGGGAAAGCTCCGCCAGAATGCCGCGCTACCGTACAAACCTCCATCCCCAAGCATTCCATCCCGCTTGCCACTACTGAGAATCCCATTTCCAGATTGTACTTGACACATCTGCCGCTTTTTCAGTTTGGTAGCTCCAAAGCGATACCACGCTCAAAGGATATATTTTGCTATGCTGAAGACCAAAATGGACAAGGAAGCCCGACTCAGTTACACGATCTCGCCTCTGCCCGAAGGCAAGAAGTTCCACAAACGCAAACCCGCTCTGCAGGACTGGGTGGAAGCCATTCTCTTTGCCTTTGTGGTGGCGATGATAATCCGCAATTACACCTTTCAGAACTTCGTGATCCCTTCTTCCTCGATGGAAAAAACCCTACTCACTGGAGACTTTCTGGTCGCCAACAAGGTAAAGTACTTCTTCGGGGAACCCAAACGGGAAGACATCGTGACTTTCCGCTATCCCAAGATAGAAGAGGGCACTCCGGAACATCCGCAATACAAGGACAATTTCATCCGCGTATTCCATCCGATATACATCAATAAAAGCACTTCCTTCAGCAAGTTTCCCCTCACTGCTTTCCACATCACCTATTATGCCCGCAAAAACGTGGTAAAACGCGTGATCGGCATGCCAGGCGATACCATCGAAGTCCGCGACAAGATCGTGTATCTAAACGGCAAGGAATTTAACCGCGGCTATGAATGCTATGGCATGGCATTCCCCTATCCGCCGGCCTCCCCGCAGGTGATAGACGACCATCGCTACATGGAAAATCAGGTGGATCACATCACTTGGGGCAAAAACCCCGACGAAATCTGGTATGAGCCCTATCGGGTAAAAGCAGATTCTCTGACACATCGAAAGGTTTTCAACCGCGACTGGTTTGGCCCGATCACAGTGCCTGAGGGCAAGTACTTTGTAATGGGCGACAATCGTGACGTCAGCGAAGACAGCCGCTATTGGGGCTTTCTGGATCGCAGTGACATCACCGGCTCTCCCTGGCTGATCTTTTTCTCGCGCGGCATCGAATACAACAAGCTGTACGATACTCCGCACGTGAGATGGAACCGCATCTTCCGCATGGCCCGTTAGGCCTGTACATCCACATTCCCTGGTGCCTCACACGCTGTCCTTACTGCGTGTTTTTCGCCATGCCCTTCAGCCGCAGCGCTTTTGACCACTATCTGCAAATCCTGGTGGCAGAAAAAAAGCTCTATCTGCCCATGATTGATCGCTCGCTCAGTTCCGTCTATTTTGGCGGCGGAACTCCCTCACTGCTCAGCGGACAGCAGATCAAGGCAATCATCAGCGATCTGCCCCTGCAGGACAATGCCGAAATCACCCTGGAAATCAATCCCATCCAGATTAACGAACGCTTCCTCCTCGACCTGCAGGAAAGCGGCATAAACCGAGTGTCACTTGGTGTGCAATCGCTGATCGACAGCGAACTGACGCTATTGGAACGCAAGCACAAGGCGGCAGACATCGCTCCCGCCCTGGGACTGCTAATGGATCATGGATATCGAAATGTAAGCGCAGACCTGATCTATGGACTGCCCAATAGCAACATCAAACAGCTTCAAATCAATCTGGAGATGATGCTGGCGCTGCCGATCAATCACCTGTCCTGTTACCTTTTGGAACTGCCCGACACCGGTCCCCTGGCTGGCTACAAAGATCAAATCCCGGATGATGAAACCCTGGCGGAGCAGTATCATCTGATCCGCAAGATGGTGGAAGCGGCAGGCTTTGTTCAGTACGAGATTTCCAATTTCGCCCGGCCCGGACACGCTTCGCACCACAATTTGCTTTACTGGCATGGCGATGACTATCTAGCCTGGGGCGCTTCCGCCTCCGGACACTTTGGCAGCGCCAAATACCACAATCCTGCCGATCTCGAAGCTTATGAGAGTAATGTGCGCGCTGGCACCATCTTTCCAGAAAGCGATGAGGGGCATAACGAAGCGGCAGACTACGTCATGATGCGTCTGCGCTTGCGGGAAGGCTTGGACTTTGCTGAATATCAGAAACGCTTCGGGCAAAGCTTCGGCAGGGCAGATTCCATCAATAAACTGCATAGACTGGGCATGCTGGAGCTGGATGACGCAGGAATCCGACTCAGCGATGAAGCGCTTTTCATCTCCAATGCCGTGATTGCGGAGCTTTTATGACGATCGCTGAACTAAGCGCCATACTGACACCACTGATATCCGGAACTGCTTTTGCAGATAAAACTTACATTGTGGGTGGTGCCGTGCGGGATCATTTGTTGGGCAAAAGCGATATCGCCGATTTTGACCTCACCGTGGAACTGCCTCGTGGCGGCATCAGGCTGGCAAATCTTCTTGGCAATATCCTGCGGCCAGATTCTACCCGGATCAATCACCATTTTGGTACAGCACGCATGGACTTTCCCGGCTACGTTCTGGACCTGTGTGGCACTCGCAAAGAACGCTACCGACCGAATTCCCGATTTCCTTATGTGATATACGGAAGCCTGTGGGATGACATTATGCGGCGCGACTTTACCATAAACGCCCTGCTGATCGAAGTGGGCAGTTTCGAAGTAATCGATCTCTGCGGTCAAGGTCTGGATGATCTAAAGGATGGCATCATCCGAACCCTGCGCGATCCCCTGATTGTGCTCAGTGAAGACCCTTTGCGCATCCTGAGAGCCGTTCGCTTTGCCGTGCGTTTAGGTTTTGTTATCTGCCCCGAGCTGATGGAGGCGCTAAAAACTTCTGCTCCTCTGGTGAAAAAGCTCAGCCGCCCCGCCCAAAAACGCGAATTGCAACTGATGCGGCAAGACGGCCACGCCGCGCGGGCCAGGCAAATCATGCAAGACCTGGGTATCCTGCCCCACCTCCAGTAACATAGCATTTCGCCCGTAACTTAGCATTCCGATGCTACATGGACACCCCAACGCGTCTCTCGTCTCGCGTCTCTCAATTCTCAATTTTCAATTCTCAATTAGATACAGCTTCGCCCCGTCGCTTATGCAAGAATCCGGCGACGAAACCCCTCTATATATACTTAGCTGGACAAAGACTGGACAAATCGGGATTTATTTTTGGGGTAGCACGCGGATTACGTGGATCCCGCGGATTCTAAAGTCCACAGATTAAACAGATTAACACAGATTATCCGGGATGAAAGATCATTGTAGAATCAGTCGCTGGACTGATTGCGTGTCTCTGCTCTCTCCATTCTCAATTAGCAAACCTCTCTCGTTTCTCATTACCAAGCCCCCTGTGGGCGTCAGATCATAGCAAGGGTGTGTAGCGTAGCGGAACCCATCGTAACAGTTCATGAATATACCATTTAGCCCTTAATGGGCGACACAAAACCCCGCAACCGCCCCCATACCCATAACGAATCAATGAATCCGTGTCGCCCCTCCGGGGCTGAACCACATCTTTGAACTGCGTAACAAGGGGTTCACACCCCTCGCTATACTCTGTCGCCCATAAAGGGCTATGCGGAGCTTGAGTCCCATCGGGACGACATTTTAGATAGCCCTCACGCCCCGAAAACCCCGACTCAAGTCCCATCGGGACGACATTTTAGATATCGTGGATCAATATGCCGTGCCGATGGCACTCATATCATTGTGTGACAACCATATGCTATCTGAAATGCCGTTCCTACGGAACTCAATGGTCGGCGTGAATCCAAAACCAATTCAAGCAAAATGGATTTAATTATCAAGGGTTTTACCAGCCCCTGATAATTTTCCTTGACCGAATTCTTGCAAGCTTAAATCTTGGGAATATGAAGTTATTATCAATATGTGGAAGAAACAAATGGACTTCAAAGATCGGATTTTGCAAGTTGACCTGGAGAGTATCGATGATATCTATGCCCATTCAGATAAGCTGATTGCAACAGTAAAAAACTATGACCTTGATAATGGATAGAAGAACAATATAGATTCACAGGAGGCAAGATGGACGGATTATATGGCATTATCCTGATTGTGGCGATAGTAGTAATCGTGATCATTATTCAACGTAAAAAGGGTAGTCACGCCAGCATTCATACCCAGGCTGAGATTGGTATAAACTATATGCTTGCAGAAGCTCAGCAATTTTGTGACAAGGTGTATGAAGATCAGGCTCTTCCCGAAGTTGACATCCCGATCCAGTTAAAGAAGGGCGAAAAGGGCTATCTGAGAGACTTTGCTGAATTTCATGAGCAACGGTCAAAATCCGTTTCAACACGTGGCGGAGGAGCCATTAGGGTTGCCCGAGGAGTCTATATTGGTGGATCCCAAGGTACCAGCCGCAGCGTCCCAGAAATGCGTTTGATAGATCAAGGTGACATATATTTCACCAATCAGCGGATCGTCTTTCTTGGTGAAAACGCAATCAAAGAGTATCCGCTGAAAAAGATTATAAGCATCAGCTCTGCCAACAATGGCTTTTGGATAGCCTCAGAGGGCAAGCAGAAGCGTCAATTCTTCAAAACTCAGAAAAACCCCATGCTCTGGGACGTGATGCTAAAAATGCACACTGAGCTGGAAAACAAAACAGAAATACCCAAGATACATTTGACTTGAGTTCGTAGCGAGCGATGAATCGCAAGAGATTAGACCTTCTGATATTCATCCTGTCGATCTATGTTTTGATTGAGATGTCGTTGGAGTTTGTTCTGCATTTCAGCCCTGAAACCTTGCGGATTACCAATAGTATCGATTTCATCATCTGTTTCATCTTCCTGGGGGAATACTTCTATAACGTTGTTAAAGCTCCCAAGCCTTTGGTCTATGCCTTTGGTCATGGCTTTGATCTGATCTCTTCAATTCCTATGATCCCAAGCTTGAGATTCCTCAGAATAATGCGTGTGTTCCGCTTTATCAGAGGTTTTCGCGGCATTGCTTCGTTGATCAGGCTCTTCCAGAAAAAACCAATGGCAACTGCTTTGGCCACTTACTCGGTTTACACGGGAATCATTTTCATGTATTGCTCCCTGGCCTTCAACAAATATGAAGTCCTGCTCAATGATAAAGTGCAAGGTTATGGGGATTCTTTGTGGATGGCATTCACCACCCTCACCACCATTGGCTATGGCGATATCTATCCCGTCACCACAGAAGGTAGATTCATCGCCGCTGTTTTGGTATTGACCGGAGCAGGTTTCTTTGCCTTACTAAGCGGTGAATTGGCAACCCTATTGATTGGAGCCTCAAAGCAAGAATGCAAGGATAAAGTAGGGCAAAAAAACAGCACCCATTTCTGAATGCTGCCTTTCATGTGGCGTACAACTGCTCCCTAAAGCTTGCTGCCATTTTCCTTAGGATTGCAGACGTCTCGTCTGCAGAAGCAGCGCAGCAGCTTTCCTTTCTTGGCCTCTGGCCTCGCTCGACACGAGACGAATCCTGCCACCTGCAACCTGCAACCTGCAACCTACATCCTGCTATTCAATCTCTGATAATCGAGGATGGGCTCCAATAGTCCTGCTTCAATGGCGGTTTTCACGCTTTTGCTGGGCAGGTTTTGCTCATAGATCGCACCTTTGACATGAGTGGCAATGTCTGGGAATGGGTGTGGGATATCTGGGGCAGCTACCCAAGTGGTTCACAAACTAATCCCACGGGAGCAGATAGCGGGTCTTCCCGTGTGTGGCGTGGCGGTAGCTGGGACGATGTTACCCACAACTGCACCGTTTCCAGTCGTTATTTCGGCGTTGCGACCGCCACGATCCAACTTATAGGCTTCCGCTTGTGTAGGGTATCCCCTTGATTTTTGGATATTGTCCTTTTTGCCTTTTGCAAGGTAGCCGAGGATCCAGACCCGTAGTGGGAGATTCCGATCCTCCGAAACCAGTAGCTTAGGGATGATGCGTTACGGGAGCAGGCCTCCTTTGGAGTTATTGCCGCTGGAAGGGTTCAGGGAAGCCGATAGATTATGAAGTTAATGCTCAGTTCAGGCCAGCCCTCGATCTTGGGGCGGCAATGACTTCAAACAGCGGGAAAGCGATACCAGTCAAGCATTTCCGCTGCTTGAAGTCTAAACTGCGCGAAACTGGCA
This sequence comes from Candidatus Cloacimonadota bacterium, assembly GCA_017994635.1. GTDB lineage: Bacteria > Cloacimonadota > Cloacimonadia > Cloacimonadales > Cloacimonadaceae > UBA5456. The sequence continues at coordinate 7,530 of JAGOKK010000087.1, forward strand.
GGCATTCATGAACAATGCTGTAGATCGACATTGAGCGGCATTCGTGCTCATGGGAGAGCAGTTTAAACTCCAAGGGGAGGGGGCTCCCTCGCTGCTGGCACTTTGATAAACTGAATGGGGCATGGGGCTTGGAAACCTCAACACAGCAGGTTTGGCATAGTAAATGCACAAAATACACAAAATATCCCGGCTGGGAGAGGAAGAGCAAGCAGCTTTCCGATGTGAGGCCATAGGTAGGCTATAGACACAGATAAAGTACAACATAAATATCTATACAATAAATGTATTATCTCTATCTATATATCTATATTGCACATGCTTAGCTCTATCTATTGTCTCTTCTTCGCCCTCTCTTCTCTTGCTTTCTCCGTCTGTCCCAGCCCGGGGATTTTGTGTATTTTGTGTACTTTGTCCCCCACAGCGGGAAGGCACTGGCACAAAACCAAACAAAATGGCAAACCCATCGTGATGATAGCCTTTGCCCTCTTTTGGCAGGCGGGCAGGAAGGCAAAGGGCCGGGCTCCACTTACAAGAATACAGGCCTCATGTTTAGCTCTGGTTTAGCCCATAATCCTCCCATCACATGAGGGGATCATGAGCTAAACCAGAGCTGAAGCCAAGAGATCACACTGAAGATTGGGAATGAATAGTGTAGCTGCACGAGCGCCGACACTTAAAAATCTTAGAACTTCCAAAGATCATGCAGATCAGAGGGATCATGGGGATCAGTTTCCATCAAGATTCCACGCAATCCTGATGTGTCGTCCTTCGCTTGCGCTCCGGACTCATGTCATGTTGGCTGACCGGCAACCACCAATCTTACGATTGGGGCTAAGGGCATACGCCTGTCGTCCTACGGACTCAGGCTGTTGACAAAGTCTAAGATAAGCTATCTGATGCAGGTTTGGGCTGCCCTGTTAAGCTCTTTCCAGGCCAATTCAAAGGACTCTTTGGTCCGGGAACCTACCAGGTCTTTTGTTAGCGGCAGCAGCCACAGCAAATCAGTCTTGGAAACTTTGCTCTGAGCACTAA
>JAGOKK010000088.1 GCA_017994635.1 Candidatus Cloacimonadota bacterium
GTACAAGGTATTATGTGGAGTGATAAGGCAGTTGGGAGGGCTGGCTGCTTTCTCTGTGAGTATCTTGTATCAGGGTTATCTTCATCCTCCGCATAGCTTTTGCTTTGATGTAGCGTACACGTTCCACGCGCATCCCCATTCTCTGTGCTATTTGTTTCAAGCTGAGTTTATCTTCAAAGCTATAGCGCAGGATCAATTCTTCGGATTCGGGTATATCTTCGGGCAGATTCAACCGCTTGGGGGTATCATCTATCTGCCCTTCAGACGGATCCGGGATATTCTTCTCATCTGAGTGTAGCTCCAGGATTTCATTGGCCTTCAGGGCACTCAGGATGCGTTTGCGGATGTGGTACCAGGCAAAAGTGGAAAACTGGGTGCCGCGGGAGGGATCAAAGGAACGCGCTGCATCAATTAGTCCGATGCAGCCTTCTTGCACCAGGTCTTCAAAGGGCAACCCGTGGTATTTCGCAGCGATGCTTTTCACCAAAAGTAAATAATCGGTGATAATCTGGTCTTCATTCATTGAGGGATGCTGATGCGAAAACTGGAGCCCTTGCCCAAATCGCTGTCCAGATCTATCTTTCCCTGATGAGAAAGGACGATGTGTTTCACGATCGAGAGCCCCAAGCCAGTGCCGCCGGTGCTACGTGAGCGGGAATGATCCACAGTGTAGAAACGTTCAAAAACTCTGGCCAATTGCTCTTTGGGAATGCCCTTGCCGCTGTCTTTCACGATTATGATCAGTTCCTGGTCTTCTCGCCGTGCTGTCAAAGTGATTCCACCATTCACAGTATAGCGTATGGCATTGTCGATCAGGTTTACCATCACTTGTTCCATACGGTAGGGATCCAGTTTTGCCCTCAGGTCTTGTGGCTCGATCTGGATCTTCAGATACAAGTTTTTCTCGTTCAGCGCAGCTTCAAAGATGCCGGCGATATTGCCCAGGAATGTGGAAAGTGAGATATCCTGAAGCTCTAGCTGGGGAGAACGCTCCAGGCGGGCTAGTTGCTCCAGATCGGACACCAGGGCGATCAAACGCTCAGTATGCCGTCTGATGATTTCCAGATAGCGACTACTCGGGAGATCATCCTGCAGTACATCTACAAAGCCTTTAATGGCAGTGAGCGGAGTGCGGAGTTCGTGCGCCACATTGAGCGCGAAGTCCTTTTTCATCTGCTCGGCAGCCTTGATCTGATCGATATTCTGCAGGATGAAGATCAGTTTGCCGGCATCACGGTTTAGCGAAGCCGCAAGCAAATAGACGTGTTCACCCAGAGTGATTTCACTGATTCTGGGCTTTTCCTCATCGCTGACCGCTTTGATCACGCTCAGCAAGTCCGAATCGCGGATCACTTCCCAGCAGTAGTAGTTCTTATCCCCCTTTGCCAGGGGGAAGAGCTCTTCAAAGACGGGATTGCAGAGTTCGATGTGTCCTGCCAAATCCTGCACCCAGAGGGCATCTTCGATGGAGCTAAGTATCAGTTCCAGACCGTCTCTGCTTTCACGGAAACGTTCTACCGCCGCTGCCATGCGGTCCAGCATATAGTTCGAGAACTCGGCAAGCCCGGCGATTTCCCATTTCTGATCCTCCGGCATGCGGGAGTCTAGATCCTGGGCGGCTATTTGATCTGCCACATGCTTGAGGGTTTTGATGGGGAGGGTAAGATAGCGGTATAGATATAGCGCGCAGGCCACCCCTCCAAGCAGCAGAAGCGGCAGACTGATGTAAATAGCATGGCCGGATCTTGCCAGCACAAAGCCGAAAAGCGCCACTGCCAGAAACAGAGCGAGCAGAAGGGGCAAGATGCTTTTTTGCTTCAATCCTCCTCCTCGCGGGAGTATTTGTAGCCAATGCCGCGCACGGGAAGGATGTAAGCATCATAGGGTTTGATCTTGTCCCGCAGGTTCTTGATATGCACATCAATGGTGCGGTCGATCACCACTTTGTCGTTTCCCCATAGATAATCAAGCATTTGTGCACGAGTGTAGACCCAGCCAGGACGCTTGGTAAGTAGCTGCAAGAGCTTAAACTCGGTGAGTGTGAGATCGATCCTTTTCCCGTACAGGCTGGCTTCAAAACGGTTGAGGTCCAGCACCAACCCTTCAGCGATTTCGTACACCCGGCTTTCTCTTTGCCATGATAGACGTCTTAACACTGCCTTGATCCTCGCTACGAGTTCTTTGGCAGCAAAGGGCTTGGTGATATAATCGTCTGCTCCGTCCTCCAGGCCGCTGATGCGGTCTTCGATGCCCACCCTGGCAGTAAGCATCACGATGGGCATATTTTGATAGCGGGCCTGAGCTCTCAGATCGCGACAGATCTGCATTCCATCGGCGTCCGGCAGCATCAAATCAAGCACCAGAAGGGAAGGCAGAGCTTCATTTAGAGAGGATTTCAGCCCTTCCCATGTTTCGAAACAAGCAGTTGCAAAACCCGCTTTGGTCAAACTGAGCTCCACCAATTCCAGGATGTCGGTTTCATCATCCAGCACGTAGATCATGTCTTTTTGCATCTCAAATCCCCGTATGTCTTACGTCTTCACCCCGCACCAGGTAGATGGTGTTTTCGGCGATGTTAGTGGCCAGATCGGCACAGCGCTCCAGGTTTTTGGCTATGCGTAGTAGATGCAGATAGGATCCGGTGTTTGCGGGTTCCTGCATGATGCTGGCTCTCACGAGATGATATATCTCCCGGTTCAGATCATCTACGATCCGGTCGTTTAGACACACGCTTTCAGCAGCCAAGGCGTCTTCATCCATAAAAGCTTTGAGCGCTGTCCGCAGCATCTGCACCGTAGCTTCCTGCATGCTGTTGATCTGCTGTTCCTGCATCTGATAGCTCGGAATCTTACGAGCGCTTTGGGCGATGTTAAAAGCCTGATCCCCCAAGCGCTCCAGATCAATATTTATCCGGTACATCATCAGTATGCGCCGCAGGTCACCTGCTTCGGGTTGATAAAGTGCGATCAGGCGGATGGCTAGCTCGTCGATCTCTTTTTCCAGCGCATTTACCGTGTCTTCCAGAGCGCTTACCCTGCGGAAGCCGCTTTCAGGATCCTGGGTTACCAGCGCTATATTCAGCATGTTCTGGACCATTTCTGCTTCATCGAGCAGCTTGTTCTTTAGCTCTTCTATTCTATCACTTTGCATCGTATCTCCTACGTCCATCATTTAGTATAAGCCAGATCTCATCCAAATCAATATCCTTTATCCAAAGACACCTGTGAGATAGGCCTCGGTACGTTTATCTTTGGGGACGGTGAAGATTTGGGCGGTTTTGCCAAATTCCACCAGTTCGCCCAGATACATGAAGGCGGTGTAATCCGATATTCTGCCCGCCTGAGCGATGTTATGCGTAACTATCAGGATGCTCACTTGATCCTTCAAAGCCAGGCAGAGTTCTTCGATCCTGGCAGTGGATTGGGGATCAAGTGCGCTGGTAGGTTCGTCCAAAAGCAGTACTTCCGGTGAATTGGCGAGGGCACGGGCTATACACAAGCGCTGCTGTTGGCCTCCCGATAATGCCATGGCGGGGCTATGCAAACGGTCTTTCACTTCGTCCCAAAGCCATGCTGATCTTAGGCTTTCTTCCACAATGCTCTGGATCTGGCTTCTGGAGTATCTGCCCTGGATATCCAAGCCGAAAGAAACATTCCTGAAGATGGATTTGGGAAAGGGATTGGGCTTTTGAAACACCATTCCCACTTTGGCTCTCAAGCGGGATAGGTCTGGCCTGTCCAGATAGATATCCTGATCCCCTACTATGATGGAACCTGATATCTTTAGATCGTCCTTGAAATCGTTCATGCGGTTAAAAGTACGCAGCAGTGTCGATTTTCCGCAGCCGGAGGGGCCGATGATGGCGGTTACCTTCTTTTCTTCGATTTCCAGATTGATGTCTTTCAGTACGTGGTTTTTGCCGAAGTGCAGGTTTAGTGAGCTAGTCTTGATCTTTACCATTGTCTTTTCTTCCTTAATCGATATCTGAAGATCAGTGAAACAGAACTGATCGAAAGAACCAGCAGCAATAGGATTAGTGCTGATCCATAGGCTATGGGACCTTGTTTGGCAGCGTGAGTACCTTCGGTCATCAAGGCAAAAATGTGATAGGGCAAAGCCATCACTTCGTCCGATAGGCTTTTGGGCAGTTGGCGATTGAAAAAAGTAGCTGCAGTAAACATGATGGGCGCGGTTTCTCCGGCTACCCTGCCGGTTACCAGAATCACTGACGTAAGGATGCCAGGCAGAGCCGTGGGGATAAGCACTCGCAGGATGCTTTGACGCTTGCTGGCACCTAGGGCAAATGACGCTTCCATGTAGTCCTGCGAAACTGAGGAAAGCGCTTCATAAGACGCGTTTATCACTATGGGTAGCGAAAGTATTGCCAGAGTTAGAGCACCACTGATCAGCGATACATCCAGACCCGCCATGTTCACGAAAATCGCCATGCCAAACAAGCCATAAATGATGCTGGGGACGCCCGCCAGTGTGTTTACGCAAATTTTGATGATGCTAACCAGACGGGAGGATTTGGCATACGCAAAGAGCCACACTGCGCACAATATGCCTATTGGCACAGAAACCATCACTGCCAGGAGGCTAAGCCAGAAGGTGCCAACCAGAGCCGGCCAGATGCCGCCTTCGGTCATCGCGGATCTAGGGCCGCTAAAGATGAATTCGATGGAAAGCACTCCTGCACCTTTCAAAAAGATGCTCGTGATAAAGAGGATCAAGAATCCGACGCTGCATACTACCGCCGCATAGAGCGCACTGATCCCGATCTTAGCATATATATCGCGATTCATTTCTTTTTCCCAATTAGCTCGGATAGCAAGCTGAAGGTAAAAGTGACGATGAACAGCACGATGGCAAGGGCAAACAGGGATTGATAATGCAGATCGCGAAATACCGTTTCTCCCATCTCTGCTGAGATGGCGGCTGTAATGGGGCGCACCGACGAGAATATGCTGGAAGGTATCTGAGCCGAACCTCCCGCTACCATCAATACCACCATAGTTTCTCCCAAAGCTCTTCCGAAACCCATCAATATTGCCCCGATTATGCCAGTTTTGGCTGCCGGGATCAATACTCTGGTGATCGTTTCCCATTTGTTTGCACCCAGGGCAAAGCTGGCTTCCCGGATCGCTTTGGGGATACAGGAGAGGGCATCCTCACACATACTGCTGATGATCGGTAATACCATCAATCCCAGTATGATGGAGGCAGTGAAGAGGTTCAACCCACTCTCCAAATGAAACACCTGTCGGATCAAGGGTGCCAGAAACGCCATCCCAAACAAACCGTAAACCACGGAGGGAATCCCTGCCAGCAGTTCGATCATAGGCTTGCAGACTTCTCTGAAGCGGGGAGGAGCTATTTCTGAAATATATATGGCAGAGCCCAGACCCAAAGGGATCGCGATTATCAGCGCGCCTAGAGTAACCGAGAATGATCCTGCTATTAGCGTGGCGATCCCGAACTCAGCTTTGGCATGGGTGGGGTACCAGGCAGTGCCAAATATGAAACTCCGCCAGGAGACAGTTTTAAACAGCGGCAGACCCTCGTAGAATATACTGAATATGATGCCCGCGAGAGCGATCATCGTGCCAACCGCACAGATCAGCGTGAGCAGGTAAAACAGCGTATCGAGCAGCTTCTTCATGTCATTCCTTCGTTCTAGATTTTGATAGCAACCGATGTCACCCAAATGGAGTGTGGAAAAGTGTCCAAACAAGAATTCTTAACAGAATGCCCTCTATTGGCCTGAACTCATCCCCTAGGCCACCTGAACTCCTCCTGAACCCAGTTCAGGTGGAGTTCAAGAGAAATTCAAGTGGAGTTCAGGTTTTAGGGGGGGTACTTAGTCTATCCGGATAAAGCCATTCTGCTCTACGATATTCTGGCCTTCAGGTCCCTGGATAAAGCCGATGTAGGATGCCACATTTCCGCTCGCCTTGCCATCGGTGTACATATAGAGCTTTCTGGAAAGTGGATAACTACCATCTTTGATAGTCTTCATGCTGGGCATAATGCCATTTACGGTTACTACTTTTACCTCGTCGTTTACATAACCCAGGCCCGCGTAGGCGATCCCACCGGGAGTATCGGCAACCGTGCTTACTACAGCGTTGTTTGATGCCAGCATTTGGGCTGAGGGATCCACTTTGGCGCCTCCCAGGGCTTTTTCATTGAATACTTCGAAGGTTCCTGAGGCCACATCGCGGGAGATGATCACGATGGGGATTTTATCTCCGCCCAATTGCTGCCAATTCTTGATCTTCCCAGTGTAGATGTCCTTTATCTGCGCGGTGGTAAGAGCCTTCACTTTATTGGAAGGGTGCAGGACAATCGCGATGCCATCATTGGCTACAGCATAACCGCGGGGATCGATGCCATTGGCTTTGGCGGCACTAAGCTCTTTGGATTTGATCTTGCGGGACGAATTGGCAATCTGCACAGTGCCATTTTGCAGCGCAGCAATGCCGACTCCGCTGCCGCCTCCGCGCACAGAGATATTGATCTGAGGATATTTGTCCATAAAGGCTTCTGCGGTGGCCTGCGCAATGGGCAGCACGGTGGTTGATCCACTGCAGGTGATGGTCTGGCCAAACAAAGGCAACATAAGGCTGAGGCAGAGTAGAGCGAAAGTAAGTTTCTTCATGATAATCTCCTTTATATAGTTAGTTCAGGGTATTGGAAAAACGCCATTTGAGCTGGGCCATTACCTGCAATTGGTCTTTGGCTCCATCGGCATATGCAGGCGCAGAATCATCTTCCAGGTAACTTTTGTCGGTTACGTTTAGCTGCAAATTCATCTTTGCTTTACCGCTATCGTCGTGCATGAAGTTGTAATTCACTCCACCGGTAATGGCGTTGAGTTTGTGTTTGGAACTGTCGCTACGGTCGCTTTCGTCCCACATGTCATAGCGTCCCAAAATCTGGATATCGTACCCGGTGAAGCTTCTCAGATTCAAGGTTGGGAAGATCATGATGCCACTTGCAGTGTAATCACTGGCTGTAAAGCTGTCTGAGTACTTCACGTCCTTGACCAGATACTCCGCCATCACATCCATGGGGCCCATCACATAGCGCACCAGTGCATCGGCCAGCATCTGCTGCTCATACTTCGGATTCAGGCTGTTGTCGGCCAGTAGGTTTTCACGCTCAGTAGTATTTGCCATGAAGCTGCCGCCCAGGCTGAGTCCGCTGATGGGGGTAAGGCGGAGATTTGCCAGATAGGCAAAGTCCGTATTGTCCTTCAGCGCAGCACCGGTCTTTTTGTAGCCTTCGCCATTGTAGATACCCAGGGCATAGGATCCCATCCCCGAGGGTAGATAACCGTTCAGACTCAGGCCGTAATCTGCGGAATTGGCCAGTTTATACTCATCCGAGGGGGCTTTGCCGATCAGCGTGTAATCCCAGTCGTAAATACTACCGAAATATACCTTTTGCAGCCCAGCACTCAGGGTCATGTCCGCTATTGGAATCCGGTTTGCGAAATCCACATAGGCGTACTTCAGCTTCAGACCCGCTCCGTCTCCCACAGCATCTGTGGAAAAGAGATCAATGGTGAAGCGTGCCTTGGTATCCTCTGAAAACGCGGTTTCCCAGCCCAGATATCCGCGTTCCAGAGCTAAATAGTTCTTGGTTATTTCATCGTCTCCGGTGGCGGTGTTGCGGGATTGTTGCATCGTCCAGCGGCTCCAGAATTCTCCGCTCAGTTTGGTGGTTTGTGCCATTGCAATGCTGCATAGCGCCAGTATCAAAGTCAGGATCACAAGCTTTTTGTTCATCGGTAACTCCTTTGAAGTCTTTACCCAAGGTTATAGCCATGAATTGTTAAGATTTGATAAGCTGAATGTTAGTTTTTCTGAATAATGCATTGAAAGCTACTTATCTGCAGATGAATGCTAGTGCCGCTCGGGAAAGGGATCAGGTTCAGCGGCATACATCCTGGACTCATGTGTCGCCCCTGTCGGGACTTTTCGTGCATTTGGTATATCTTACGAGGGGCTCCGCTACGCTGAAGCGCCCATCGCTATGAAAAGTGTCGCCCCTGCCGGGGCTGCTTGAGACTTCATCAACGTCTTACTTACATGCATATGCATGATCGTTCAGTACAAACGAAGGCATAGCATCTATAAAGAGTCACCCAAATTTGCAAGCAACGATCAATGGACAAATGGGGATAATTGCTTATATTGTGTAGAGACAGATAAGACTATCTTTAGAAATTTGCTTGCTCGGGTTTGGACGTTTTTGCGCGTGTT
>JAGOKK010000089.1 GCA_017994635.1 Candidatus Cloacimonadota bacterium
TGGTGCCCATTATCAGCACGAACTCCACCCGAACCCTTCCTGAACTCCTCCTGAATCCAGTTCGGGTGGGTTTCAGGTGGCCTATGAGTGGAGTTCAGGTCATCAGAAGGAGCCGCTTAAAAAACGTTGCAATGATCTTGGGAGGATAGTATCAAGTAGCTTACAATTGCCGTGCATAATCCAATCCCAGCTCACTATCTGGTCGCATCCCATGCAGTAGAATAGAAAATGGCAAGATCCCATTAAAGGTATCTTGCCATATTATTATGTGCTTTGAGCCAACGCTCCTGGGCAGTCTATCTGTTCTTTTTCAGGTTTTCCAATTGCGGCTTTACATGAGTTTCATAGCAATCCGGGCACACGGAATGTGAGAACATGGTGTCCGTATGGTCGGAGATGTAGCCTTCCACTTCCTGCCAATAATCCTTGTCGGCGCGGATCTTTTTGCAATAGGAGCAGATCGGCAGCAGCTTTTCGAGGGAGCGGATTTGGACTGCGGCTCTTTCCAGGGCTTGACGCTGCTTCTCCATGCGGAGAGCTGATTTCACCCTTTGTACCAGTTCTAGATTGGAGAAAGGTTTGCTGATGTAATCCATTGCACCCAGCTCAAAGGAGCGAGCCAGGGGTTCCATATTATCATCCAGCGAAGCTGCGGTGATCATGATGATGGGGATGTAATCGAGCAGGGGGTCTTGTTTGATCCATTCCAGTACATCGTATCCGCTGAAACCGGGCATCATGATATCCAGCAGTAAAAGGTCTGGGGGATTGTGAGTAACGTCTTCCATCATGGTCTTGCCGCTGAAGAAGAGCTTCATGTTTGTAAATCCGGCTTGAGTGAGAACGGTTTTGATGAGTTTGAGATTGATCTCGTCATCATCGGCTACATAGATCAGCATATCCTTGATTTCTTCAAATTTGAACATGAGTGGCTACCTTTGTTTCTTTTGGCTTTCGGCATAGACGAACATTTCGTCCAGGGTTTTGAAGCGGTCGAAAAGCTTAACTGCTTCCAACAGCTGTTTATCCTGCGATACTGTGATTTTATAGGCTTCCTGGTCCCCATGGACTTTGCGTACCAATTCGCTCTTGATGGTGTTTTCGATATAAGCGCGGGAGCTGTCCAGATCGGCCAGAGTGTAGGTGATATCTTGCTTTTTGGCGTAGCTCAAGAAATCCTGCATCAGTTTATCGGTGATCACCGGATTCTTGCTGAGATTATGGTCATGATCCACCAAGTAGTCCACGGCGAAATTGAAGAACACATTCTTGCGGCGCAGTTCTGCGGAAAACAGAGTGAGAAAATCGTTTTCCACTTCGATATCGGGATTGATGCCGCCGCCGCCGAAGACTTCGCGGTTTTTGGAGGTGTAGTATTTCTTGTTATGGTTTTCTTCGCTTTCTTTATTCAATTCGTCGGCGCTAACCTCTTCGCCTTTCAGGCGTTTGTCGTTGCTCATTTTGTGGATGCAGCGTCCGCTCTTGATGTAATAGTAGGATGTGGTCACCTTGATGCCATTGCCATTGGAAAGAGGCATCAGTTGCTGCACACTTCCTTTACCGAAGGTGGTTTTTCCCATCACGAGGCCTTTGTCCCAGTCCTGCAAGCTACCGGCGAAAATCTCGGAAGCGGAGGCGGAAGCTTCGTTTACCAGTACTACGATGGGATAATCGCGCGTTTTGGTGTTATAGCGGGTGTACAGTGCATCCTGACGGGTGCGGCCTTTGGTTTCCACCACCAGCTTGTTGCCTCCGATAAACTCATTTACCGTATCCACCGCCTGATCCAGCAATCCGCCGGGATTGAAACGTAGATCCACGATCAGCCCCTTGATGCCGTCCTGTTCCATCTCGGCGAGTGCCGTACGAAGCTCCGTGGTGGTGTTTTCATTGAATTGACTGATGCGCAGATAGCCCACGCCGTTGTCCATCTTGAAACTATAGGGAACGCTTTTGATCTTGATCACTTCGCGTACGATGGTAAAATCTATGGGTTCGGGGATGCCGGGGCGGGCGATGGTGATCACCACAGTGCTACCCACATCTCCGCGCATGTATTTGATGGATTCATCGGTACTGAAGCCGACGATACTCTTGCCGTCCACCTTGATGATGCGGTCGCCAGCGGTAATACCCATGCGGAAAGCTGGCGTACCCTCGATGGGGGAGACGACCGTCACATAGTCCCCGATCTTATCGATCTGGATACCCAGACCACCAAAAGAACCCTTTGTGCTGGTGGTAAAGTCCTTGAATTCATCGGCGGAGAAATAGGTGGTGTGAGGATCGGTGGAGCCGAGCATACCCTTGATGGCAGCCTCGATGAGCTCTTCATCGGACAGCTCGGTCACATAATTTTGCCGGAGTTTCATCAAAACTTCACTGAAGACCTGTAATTGGTTGTATACATTCCCTGAGCCAGGTTTTCCCTGGGCATAGGCATTTGTGGCTAGCAGTAGCAGTGTGGCGGTAAGGATCCACACTCCTGCGATGGTGATCAAGGCAGTGCGTTGTTTTGGCTTCATGTTTTGTGTCTCCTAACAGAGTTTCAGAGCTCGAAGAATCTCTTTGTGAATTTCCTCCGGAGCTTTTGAACCATCCAGGACAAGATATCTGAAGGGCTGTTTTTTGGCAAGCAATAAGAACTGCTGGCGGACTTTTTCGTGAAATTCCACATTCTCCAATTCCAAACGATCCAAAGAGCGTTCTTTGATCCTGGCCAGACCTTTGTCTACGGGGAGATCGAGCAGAACCGTGAGGTCTGGAACGGTATTGAAGGTGGCATAATGAGTTAAGGTATCTATGATGTCCTCATCCAGTTCGCGCGCGGCCCCTTGATAGGCATAAGTGCTGTCAAAGTAACGATCGCAGATCACCAGTTTACCTGCTTCCAGGGCGGGGATGATCAATTCGCCTGTATGCTGGCAGCGGGACGCGTTGTAGAGGAGCAATTCGGTTTCGGGCAGCATTTCCTTGCAGGCGGGATCGAGCAGTATCCTGCGGATGGCTTCGGCGATAGGGGTACCACCGGGTTCGCGGGTCTTCAGATAGGGGATGCCTTCCTTTTCCAGGTGGTTGATCAACAGCTTTACTTGAGTGCTTTTACCGCTGCCCTCAATGCCTTCAAAAGTGATGAATTTGCCTCGCATAAGCTTTCCTTAGAGGATCGTATCGTGCAGATAGTGTAGATCGTCCTTACTGGGGTTGTCGATCAGGTAGTGTGCACCGCGGCTTTCTTTGCGGGAAAGGGCGCTGCGGATTACCGCGATGGCGATTACAGCCATATTTCTGGTTTCCACCACTTCCCGGCGTACTGCGTTGTGCTGATAGAAGTTATTGATCTCGTTATAGATGTTTTCCATGCGAGAAAGAGCATATTTCAAAAGTCGGCGGGAGCGTCTGATGCCCACGTAACCCTGCATGATGGTGCCGATGATCTCGCGGTTGTGACTGATGATTACCCACTCATTCTCATTAAAGTCTCCCATCAGGTGCCAGCTAGGAATCTTGGGAAAATCCACGCTTTCGTCCATCGAAGGATGATTTGCCGCGTTGTAAGCCACTACCAGCGCTTCCAGGAGCGAATTTGAGGCCAATCGGTTGGCTCCATGCAAACCGGTGCAGGATACTTCCCCTGCACAGAAGAGATTGCGGATGTCGGTGCGTCCATCAATGGTGGATATGACTCCGCCACAGAAATAATGAGCTGCCGGGGCTACGGGGATCGGTTCCACGGTAAAGTCTATCCCGCGTTCCTGCAATCTGCTATCGATGTAAGGGAAGTGTTTCTTGAGCTGGTCTCTGGGCACTTTGGTGGCATCGAGCCAGCAGTATTTCTCTCCGCGACGTTTCAATTCGCTGTCGATGGCGCGGGATACAATGTCACGCGGGGCGAGGTTGCCCTTGGGATGGTAGTTTTCCATAAAAGAGCTTCCGTCGCTGAGCCGCAACTGAGCGCCTTCGCCACGCACAGCCTCCGAGATCAGAAAGGTATCGCCCTCGGGACTCCAGAATGCTGTGGGGTGAAACTGCACAAACTCCATATTGGCTAATCTAGCGCCGGCCAGTTTTGCCATTGCCATGCCGTCTCCGGTGGCAACCTCGGGATTGGTGTTGTGGCTGTAGATCTGAGCTGCTCCGCCAGTAGCCAGCATGGTTTTGCGGGCTTTGAAGATGTCCACATGATGGCTGGTGGAATCCAGGACGTAAGCGCCCCAGCACGAAACACCTGGGATGAACCCATCGTCGTTTGTCACATGATGCTGGGTGATCAGATCTATGGCAATGCGATTTTCGTAGATATCGATATTGGGATTGGATTTACATTGTTGGATGAGGGCTTCCAATATCTGATGTCCCGTGCTGTCCGCGGCATAAGCTACCCGGCGATGTGAATGACCACCCTCCATTGTAAGTGATAGGTTTTCCAACCTCTGATCGTAGCTATCGTCCCGGCGCGTAAAGTCCGTACCCAGATTCACCAGGTACTGGATCAGTTTGGGACCTTGCTCGATGATTTGACGGATCACTTGCTTTTTGCCCAATTCTGCGCCAGCGGTGAAGGTATCCTCGATATGTTCCGCGAAGCTATCACCAGCGTCCAGCACAGCGGCGATGCCGCCCTGGGCATACTCGGTGTTACAATCGTTGAGCCCGCGTTTGGTAACAACAGCTACTTTGCCTTTATTGGCTGCCTGCAGGGCAAAAACCAACCCGGCGATGCCGCTGCCTAAGACGAGATAATCGTATTCATAAGTCATAGTTCCGTATCCCCTTCAGGGATCTGAAGCCCCATCACAATGGCATCTTCAGGAGGTTCATGATAGTAGTTTTTGCGAAAGCCAAGGCTCTGGAACCCCATTTTGTGATATAGGGAGATGGCGGTTTCGTTAGATCGGCGAACGTCCAGATAAAAGTAACGCACTCCATCATCTACAAGGAGTTGCATGCTGTCCTTGAGCAGCTTGAAACCGTAATCCCTTCCCCGAAAATCGGGGTCAATGGCAAAGTTGATGATCACGGCTTCGTCAATCGCAGTATGGTAAAAGATATATCCGATTACCTGGCCTGAATACTGCAGGACCCATGAATGGGGGAGCAAAAAGTCTGTAAAGGCTTCTTCCGGCCAGGGATCTACGAAGGCGCGTCGTTCAATTTCACATACGGCAGGAAAGTCCTTTTCCTCCACCGGCCGCAGCTCGAGCATCATAATGGTCTTTACATCTTTTCCGGCGCAGAGATACCCATCAGGTCAAACACAATTTCCATCACGGTCTTCGTGGAGTCCAACAGCAGCAAACGGGCATGCGACAGATCTTTGGATTTGGCGCTGACGATCTGGTATTTAGCGTAGTAACGATGGATCATGGCCGCCAGCTCTTCCAGATAGGTACTGAGGCGGTGAGGCTCTCTGTGTACTGCGATCAGGGTCAACAGCTCCGGGAGGTCAGCCAGCTTTTGCATGATGGCTAGCTCTTCCGGCTTGGTGAGCTTTGAAATGAGCTCTTGTTTGAAGCTCTTGGGCCAAAGCTTGTCCTTGCGTGCTTTCTTGATGATGCTGCAGATTCTGGCATGAGCATACTGGCAGTAATACACTGGGTTTTCATTATTTTGCTGTAGTGCCAGTTCCAGATCGAAGTTCAAATGTGCGTTGGCTTTACGCGCAATGAAGAAGTAACGTGCGGCATCCTTGCCCACCACGTTGATCAGGTCGTCCATGGTCACGATCTTGCCAGCGCGTTTACTCATCTTCACGCGTTCACCGCTTTCAAAGAGGTTTACCTGCTGCAAGAATATGATCTCCAGCATGTTGTCATCGTAGCCCATGGCCTGAAATGCTGCCTTGATGCGGGGTACATAGCCGTGATGATCTGGGCCAAAGACGTCGATCAGAGTGGTAAATCCACGTTGAATCTTGGTGAGGTGATAGGCCAGATCGGGCACAAAATAGGTGATCGAACCATCGGATTTCATCAATACGCGGTCTTTGTCGTCGCCATATTTGCTGGAAGCGAACCAGATGGCATCTTCCTTTTCGTAAGTGCAATCAGCTTCTGTGAGGTAAGATAGCACTTCCTCCACGACGCCTTCCGCACGCAGGGTTTTTTCCGAGACCCAGCCGTCGAAGACCACGTCAAAGCGTTCCAGCGAAGATCTTTGCATTTCCAGGAGCTCGGTGAGTGCGAATTCCTTCAGGTGATCAATGCGATCCTTTTCGGTCATCATAAACACTCTGATGCCCTCAGTGGCGTTCAGCTTTTGGGCCAGGTGTTTCACATATTCGCCATGATAGGCTTCGTAGGGGAATTCGCCGATCTTATCGCCCTGCAGCTCGCGCAGACGCAATTCCAGGGACTCGGCCAGGATATCCACCTGATTGCCGGCGTCGTTGATGTAAAACTCCCGGGCGGGGGCGTAGCCTACGCGCTTCATCACCCGGTAAAGGGTATCGCCAAACGCTGCGGCTCTGGCACTAACGATATTCAGGGGTCCAGTGGGATTGGCGGATACAAACTCCAGTAATATCTTCTCCCCTTGGCCAAATTCCTGCACGCCATAGCTTTCACCCTGTTCATGGATATTCCAGAAGATGCGCTGGAAAAAAGCGGGGGAGAGATGGAAGTTTATAAAGCCGGGGCCGGCGATTTCCACTATTTTATAGTCTTTATTCTTCTTTAGTTCTTTGATCAGGGCTTCGGCCAGTGCTTTGGGCGCTTTTTTATTCTCTTTGGCCAGAATCATGGCGCAATTGGTAGAAAAATCACCATGCTCGGTGTTGTTTGGTACCTCTACCGTATATTCCTTGTCATGCGAGAAACCCAGGTGATCCAAACATCTTGTCACATGATCGTGAATGATTTCCTTGATCATTGTATGTCCTCTTCGGGTTTACGGCTTTTCACCTTCTCAAAAAGCTCGTCTATCTTGTAGTGATCTCTGGTTTGGGGCAGGAAGATGTGGACGATTACATCGCCCAGATCGATCAGAATCCATTGGGCATTATCAACGCCTTCTTTGCTCAGCACGCTTAGTTTATGTTCTTTCGCCATCTCGATCAGGTGATTGGCAATGGCCTTGTTATGCAGATCGGCATTCCCTTCACAGACCACGATAACGTCTGTGTAGTCAGTTTTACCCTGCACTTCATAGGTGCGGATGTTTTCGGCTTTCTTGTCGTTCAGCCATTCAATGATGGCCTGGTATTTGATATTGTCCTGCAATATCTCCTCCACGTTTGTCATTTGATGTAGGATTCATAATCGCGGCCCACGATGATGTCAAAATCAGCGCTGTGATACTCGTTCTGGGCGCTGGTCCACCGTGTGATGCCGGTCATCTTTTGTAGTCTTTTCAGGTCCTGCATATCTCCTTTGCGGATCACGATGATGGATTTATCGTAAATCGGGCGAGGAGTATCACCCAGACTAACCACTTCTATGTTCTTCTGCGAAATCGCCGCGGCAAATTCGGAAGCCAGCTGTTCAAAACCGCAGCCGTTCAAGATCACCACTTTGATGGCCGGGAGCTGATCTTCTTCGTATCCAGAGCTGTCAGGGGCAGGATTGTGTGACCTAACCAGGATCAGATAACCCGCCAAAACAGCCGCTACAATCAGGATCAGCGCCAAAAAGCGGCCTTTTGTGAACCACTTTTTTTGTGGGGGGATACTTGTCAAATCAAGATCTTCATTCATCCTTGGTTCCTGATGGCCTGAATGGCTTCTTTCAGCTTGAGGTAACTGCTCTCAAACGCTTCGGGGATCACTCTTTCTCCACAGACCACGCTCATGAAATTGCTGTCACCATTCCAGCGGGGTACCATGTGAACATGCAGATGCTCTGCGATGCCGGCACCGGCGGCATTGCCCAGGTTCATACCGATATTGATGCCATCGGGATGATAGACTCTTTCCAGAGCCAGCTCGCAGATACGGATGGTATCCGCCACTTCGTGCCAGGTGTCCTGATCCAGCTCATTTAAAGTACTTTTGTGGGCGTAAGGTACGATCATCAGATGCCCGTTATTGTATGGGTAACGGTTTAGCATCACGTAGCATAGCTTTCCCCGATCCAGGATAAGATTGGCTTCATCGTCGCCCAGCGAATTGGCTCGGCACATCACGCAATCAGTGGCTTTTTCACCCAGGATGTATTCCATCCGCCAGGGTGAATAGAGGTATTGCTTAGTCATAATCCTCTTCGTCAATCACTTTGCTGCCAAAATCCAGAATCTCTCGCTCCTTGATGAAGCTATCTACCACGAC
>JAGOKK010000090.1 GCA_017994635.1 Candidatus Cloacimonadota bacterium
AGCCGATGGCAGTCCAGTCGCAGCTTACGTTTACATGGTTTGCTGAGTTGGTATTCCACCCGGAAGGCCAGTTATCCGGATTGGTACCGTAGTCCAGATAGCTGTAACAGGGTGGCAGACCTTCCTGCATACTGCGGCGGTTGCAGTATTCGATGGCTCCGAACCAGCTAACATAGGCTTTGGGGTTATTGTCCCCTCCTCCGGAGCCCATCACGGCGTTCCATTCGGCATTGGTGAGCTCGTATTTGTCGATGTAGAAGTCCCCAACCGTAATTCCGGCAACCGTGCCGCCCTGCACAAAGACGAAGTTCTCTGGCATTGGCCATTGTCCGTCTTCAGCAGTAAAGCTGGCCATAAACTGGCTGGCATCGAAATCTCTGCTTTCCGCTCCGGCATCCCAGATTATGTGTTTGCCAAAGCCGGGGGCGATGTTCTGGCCTATGTCTCCTGTCAAAAAAGCCGGGCTGGGAATGATGTTGAAGGTGTTTCCTCCGTCTTCCGAGAGTTTCAGCCCGATCTCGCAGTTGTCGCCATTGGCATCAAAGAGGTCGTAGTAAATATCCACGATCTTGCTGCCATCCGTCCTTTGCACAATGGAAGTGTTGAAGACTACCGGCGCGGTGAATTCCGCCTCCTGGGCTTTGATGGAGAAATTGTCCCAATGCACATATTTATCCATATTGGGGTTGCTGTATTGGGTGAGGATCTTGGCGCGCACGGTGCTGGCTGTTGAAGGTATATTGAAGGAAAAGAGCGACCAGGCCTGGGTGTTCAAGAGCAGGGGGATCCAGTTGTTCCACTGGCTGCCGTTATCGTATTCCAGGCAGATCTGGAGCTGGTCGGTGGCGGGATTCAGGTTTTTGCTGTAGTACCAGAAATTGATGCTGTGTTGGGTGCCGGGGCTGAGGGCAACATTGCCGAAGCTGACGCTGGCGGGGTTGGGATCCATCAGCCAGCTTGCCCAATACCAGGTTCCGTTTTGGGCTGTGGCGCCGCCCTGAGGCTGATTGGTGCGACCCCAGAAATAGGGTGTTAAGCTTGCGGGATTGGCAGTATAGGCCCAGGTGTCGGAGGCGGTGTTTTCGAAGCTTTGCAGGGCAAGGCTTTGGGAGAAGAGCGGTAAACAAGCCAGGAAAAGCAGGAGGGTCAGGTAGCTTTGGATGCTGATCCGAACCGGGTGCAGTGTTGTTGTCGCATCGGAGTGCGACACTACATTCTTTCTCATTTGACACCTCCATTAGGGTTCGACATGGCTTGCCTGATTTCGGCAAAGCTCAGTGGCCGGTCCGGATCTGCTTTCGCCGCTGCCAGAATATCCGACATCCTGCCATCGATATCCTTGTAGGCCACCACGCGGTAATACATCTGAGCCCGGCGCCGGGCCACCCCGCCATGGGTGAAGGCGGTGCCAGAGGTCACGTCCCAGAGGTAGTAATAGAGGTGGTCTCCATCCTCATAGGCGGTTTCGTTGTAGAGTACGATATAGCCATCGGGTACGATGGGGCTGCCGTAGATGGTTTGGGTGACGGGCTGCCAGGTGATGACGGCATCCACGGCGTTGGAGATATCAACCGTTACGCCTTGTGGACTTGCCGGAGGCACATAGGTGATGGTGAAAGTGCCGGCGGAACTTTTGAGGCTGGAATTGCCAAAGCTGTCTGTGCCGCCGATCCGGATCCGGTAGTTGCTGCCCAAAGTATCCGGCATCGGCCAGGCCCAAGAACCGGTGTCGGCAATGCCCAAGGCGATGGGCACGTTATCGGCGCCGCCGCGATTGTACCAGAGGTTGACGCTGTTAGGGACCAGGTTTGTTTCCGTGATGTCCCAAAGGATGTTGTTGGTGTCCCCGATATACCATTCCTCGCCGCCGTTGGGGCTTTGGATAGTGATAATGGGATCCACTGTGTCGAGGGTGAATAGGGCCGAGTTCGTGGTCGAACTCAGCGCGAAAGCCGCCGTGCAGAGGAGCAGCAGCGTGGCTGTGAGCAGGTGTTTGGCCATCATTCCTCCATATTTTCTATTGAATTGATAGTGCTCAAGACTGCTGTTTTTTGTCAAGTTCATCTTTTTGGGGGATTCTTCTTGGTAGTTTGGGTCTGTTTACTGGAATCAATGGACCGCTTTCAGTACATTGTGCTTTTGTGGCGGTGTAGAAACTCAGGAATGGCGCAGTGAAACAAATGAACCAGGGGTTTCTGTTTAGCTCAATGGTCTGAAAATACCCTGAAATCGAATCATACTTGCAATAAGCCTGATCCCGAAACTTCCAAATACGTCCAAAAAGCACTGTGACACAGTCTAAAGCCAGTCCTATTCATCTCACGATTCTATAAACAGTTACGACCACTTTGACAGGTGAAACCCATTTGCAAGTTTGGGTGATACTTTATAAAAGAAGACATCCCATTACCGATTTCATTCAGATTCCGCTTGACACTTTGCCTCAGATAGCATGAGTAGTTAAAAGCCTTAATGAAAGGAGTATAGTATGTCTAGAATGACTATCGTTTTGATTTCCCTACTTTACTGCTCGATCTGTATGGCCTCTGTGTGGCATGTGAATCAGGACACCACAGTTTATGCCGATTTCACACAGATTAACGACGCCATTGCCGATCCTGAAGTTGTGGATGGCGATACACTTTACATATATGGCAATCCTTCCAGCTATTCACCTGCAGTAGTCAACAAATCACTTACTCTGATCGGAACCGGATATCATCTTGCTTCAAACCCCGGATTGCAGGCAAATACGCTGTCTGCGCGTCCAGATAACCTCAACATCACGGCCCCAAACGTCTGCCTGATGGGATTGGACATCAGGACCTCATTGGATGTAAATGCCAGCGACACCGCAGTAATAGGATGCTCATTGTACAATACCAGGATCAATGCCAGTAATGCCCTGTTTGCAGGATGCTATTTCAAGTTAAAATCCGGATACAGTTCTGATACTGTCCAACTTTCGAATGCAATAAACACGATTTTTTCTAATTGCATCTTTGAAGCCAACAATGGGTTCCACTCCCTCAAAGTACCCTCAAACAGCTCGGCAACTCTGTGCTACTCCGTGATTAGAGGAACTGTAAACCTCGCAAATACAGATTGTTACAACAACATAGTTTTCAAGGATCCCAGTTGGGGATTGGGATGGACTTGCTCCACTTCTGAGCATCACAATGTATTTGTAGATCGTCCTGATCTGGATTGGGATACCGTGGTGGACGGAACAGATAACCTACTCGACTACGCTGGTCCGCTTTTCGGACAAAGCGATTCTCCTGACGGAAAATATGAACTGCTGGATGATCCGGCAAATCTAGCCCTTGCAGCCGGAGTATGGGGTGACGAATGCGGTATTTTTGGGGGCAGCAATCCCTACATACTTAGCGGCATTCCTCCGATCCCCTCAATTTATGAGCTGATCGTACCCGCGGTAGGCAACACTCTGCAGATCAGAATCAAAGCCCGTACCAACAACTAAGGGGGCAGATCATGAAGCTGAAGATCATCCTTCTGATCTTGTGGGGCATGTTATTATGTCCTCTTGCTGCCTTGCGCGAACTGCAATACTGCGTGGATCTCGATGGCATTGAGGATGAGGTGCAAAGCATCGCCCTGAGTGAGGAAGATTCCTCTGAAATCTCAATCCCCATAGACCTCAGCCCATACAGCTATGGCCTTCACAGATTATCCATACGGGTTCGGGATGATCTGAACCAGTGGAGTCAGTATGCACATCGTAATGTATTCCGAATCCCAAGTGATCAAGCAGTAACTCATATTTACTACTGCATAGATGATGGACCACAGCAGAATATCAGCATCAGTCAGATCGGAGACGATCTCTGGATGAGTTCTGATCAGATAGTCTTTCCCCCAGATACGGCACCAGGTTTGCATTTACTGAAGTTCCATGCCGCCAATTCACAAGGGCACAACTCTCATTTCAACTGCCGGGTAGTCCAGTATATACCACCCCAGCAAGACAATGGTATCTCCTATTTTACCTGGTATTTCAGCGGTCATGAAGCAAATCCCACGCAAAGCTATTCTCATTCAATATCTCCCGCTCAGATAGATGTTACCGCTGAACTTGTCCTCGCTTTACCCAGCCTGACACCAGGTCAGACATACACTCTGAATATTGCGGCCATTAGAGAAGATGGCAGATCCAGCCTTGTGGCAACGTACGATTTTGCCTATCAATTAAACATCGAAAACCTCAGTATCACGCTGGATGGTCAGCAGATTCTGATTAGTTGGGATGAGATTCCCGGAGCACTGAATTACCTCGTGGAGACCAAAACAGATCCCGAGACCGAGGGAATCTGGCAAGAAATTCCTACGAATAGCTTTAGCAAACCAATTACCTCTGAAAAGGAGTTCTACCGGGTCAAGGTGCGAAAATAATCTCCTGAAGCCCGATTCTCCTTTACCTGTGGGGGTTAATCCCGATTGATGCCATTGGAGTTCATTTGGCCATCTCTAATCTCATATGCAGCTAGTAGTTAAACAGGCCAAATAGACTTCAATCGCATGTACTTGTTTTATCCCGGCGATGAAGTCCAAGCCCCCCCCTGTAACTAATAGAACTCAGATCCCCATGATCCCCATGATTCACATGATATATGGAGTATTTGCGCTGTGACGATCCAAGATATTGCGTTGTAGGTTACGGATTCCCTGTGGTCTGAGACGTAAGGTATCAGTCCAATCAGTTTCATCAGTCAAGTCAGGATTCTATCCCAATCATATATCGCATAATATCAAAATCCGTATGTCATCACTAATTCTCAATTACATCCGCGTCATCCGTGCAATCCGCGCGCCCCCAAATTCTCATTCGCTCAAAATCTGTGCCTTCAGCTGTTTCATGATTGCCACCACAAAGATTGCCGATAGTAATGTGGTAAGAAAATCAGCCAGAGGCATCGCAAAGACAAGACCTTCAAAGGCAAACAGCTTGTTCAGGATCAATATGGATGGGATATACATAATGCCTTGGCGGGAGAGCCCCACGATGAGAGCTGGCAGTGCTTTGCCCATCGCCTGCAGAGTGGTCATCAATATCATGCCCACAGAAGCGATTGGGATGGCAAATACATAAGCCTTCAGCACTATGGTACCGATCTCCACTATATCGGGATCCTTGATGAAGATCATGATCAGTTCGCGCGGGAACAAGGCAAAGAGCAGCGTAAGAAACGCACTGAAAGATAGTGTGATCAAGATCGAAGTACGTATGGTTTCCTTCATCCGCTGATAATTCCTTGCCCCATAGGTGTAGCCCACCAGAGCCTGTATGCCAATGGATACGCCTATGAAGATAAAGATGGGGATGGTAAATACTCGTGACGCCACGCCAAGCGAAGCCACGTGATGATCCGAATATGCCGATGCCAGACGGAAAGAGACCGTATTGCCGATACTCAGCATCACTTGCGATAATGACGCAGGTACCCCAATCAACAGGATTTCTTTGTAACATCTCCATTGAAAACTGAAGTGTCTGAAAGATAGCGGTACCAAGCTCTTTTTGCGCAGGTAAAAGAGCAGGTAATACAGCATTCCGCCACCATTGCCCAATACCGTAGCCACAGCAGCTCCGGTAACCCCCATGCCAAAACCAAAGATGAAGATGGGATCCAGGATCATATTCAATCCTGTGCCGATAAACAATCCGATCATAGCTTCTTTGGCAGCGCCTTCTGCCCGAAGTAGTTGCACCAGAGTGAACTTCAACAGCACCACCGGGCTGCCCAGCAGGATGTAATACATATACTGCCGTGTATACTCGTAAGTATTGCCGCTTGCACCCACCATGTTTAGGAAGAAGGGGATGGATAAGATACCGACTATGCCCAATACTATGGACATTAGAGCCGTCGTAAACACAGATGTGGCAAGTGTATTCTTCGACGCTTCGCTATTCTTTTGCCCCAGTAAACGGGAGAGGTAGCTGCCTCCACCCACGCCGAATATCCCCGACATTGCCATCTGCAAAGTAAAAAGCGGCATGGAGATGGATACCGCCGCCACCTGATAGGGATCGTTCAACTTCCCGATAAAGAAGGTATCGGTGAGGTTATAAAGGATGTTCACCAGCATACTGAGCACGCTGGGGATTGCGAGATTCATGATTGCCCGCGGAACGGGCATGGTTTCCAGGACGTATATTTTATTTGCTTTCATACATTAGAATAGCTGCTAGAGAACCCGCACCCAAACCCCGGGACATTGTCTCTGCCGCTCTACCCTCACCAGGCTACTCACCTCTCACGATGGTGCGATACTCGGTGAAGAAGAGGAAAAAGGTTACGTTGTAATCCACAGTGGATATCCGCGTAATCCCGCCATTCTCGGCAGCCTTTTGAATCGCAGCATCTGTATTGGCTCGAGAAGGAAAGAATAGAAAGCTCTTGCGTACATAGACTCCTGTCTTGTTGCCCAAAGGATTGGATGTGGCACAAACAGGACGATTCATGGTACATGCCGACAAGAGCAGTGTAAGTGCTATTGCGAGAAATGCTAGCTTATGCCTCATGTAATACTCCTATTCTCTCTTTATCTCCTGCGGCTGAGAAGGCCTGATGTTCTGAACCTTACAGGGACAGATGATGCTGTGCAAAGAAAGCGGCGGCCCGAGAATGTCAAGGAAAAGTTCGTTTCCCAGGTTTTCAAGTTTTCGGGTTTTCAGGTTTTGGAGTTATCGGTACAAACACCCCCTCGTAGCCTGAACGCCACCCAAAGGCCACTTGAACTCCACCTGAATCCGGTTCGGGTGGGGTTCAAGTGGGATTCATGTGGAGTTTAGGCCAGAAGGGGGCAACAGCCCCCCTGGATGATATGCTCCCCGAATGTCGCTTGCAGCTTAGCGATCCTCCCGGTACTCCTGGCTGAGTATGATACTTGTTTCCAAATCGGCATACAGTCCTTACCACTTGCCAGACATATCCTTGGCCATTCATAATCCTATTCTGAAGGAAAATTAACTTGTCAGAATGCAAGCAATTGAGACTTTGGCACCATTCGTCGAACTGCTCTAAAAGAAATGAAAAACGCAATACATGGAGAATTACATGAAATAACTACTTTTCGTATTTATGCTCAGCCTGCTGATGATCAGCATGGCTTGGGGACAAGGTTCTGAAGACTTTGAAAACCATAGCCTCAGTGGAACAAATTATGTCAATGGATCATTTGTCGGCAACAACAGCATAACTTGGAATTATGTCCAGGTAACAGGCGAACAAAGTTATCCCATAACAGTTAAAGGCATCCTTCTAAGACGATCTGGAGCCAACAGCAAAATCTACTCCTCTACCGTCTCAGGTGGCATAGGTAGTTTCTCAGTGCAAATGAGGAAGGCTTTTACAGGCACTGGGGATAGGCAGGTTGCTCTTTATATTAACAGCACTCATGTCGCTGACTCTCAGACCTTCGGCTCAGAATCTGGCGATGATGCAACGATCCACACGTTTTCGGTAAATAATATCAATATTGCCGGAGACATTGTTATCGAAGTCAGACACATCACAGGGGATTCTTCGAATAGACAACTGGTTTTGGACAACTTAACGTGGACAGGATACACGGCCGGATCTAACACCCCACCCGATGCCCCTTTAGCCGCTGCGGCTACGAATGTGGAAAATGATAGCTTTACTGCAAACTGGAGTACTGTTGAAGGTGCGACGGGATTTAAGCTGGATGTGTATAGAATGGTTGAGGGTGGATATGCTACTGATCTGTTCATTTCTGAGTATATAGAAGGCAGTAGCAGTAACAAGTATATTGAAATTTACAATGGTACTGGATCGTCCATAGATTTAAGCAATTACAAGCTTGAGCTTTATTCAAATGGTGCAAGCACTGCCACCAACAGCGTGATCTTGTCAGGATCACTTGAGCATGACGCTTCCGTTGTCTATAAAAACAGTAGTGCAGCATTGACCCTTCCTATTGGGGTAACGGCTACTGTTAACTCCGCAGTCAACTTCAGTGGAAATGATGCCGTTGCGCTCGGGAACTTCGGGCAGCATGGACTTCGAGCAGCGGGTATGCGAGAAAAACTTGAACAAAGAGGAAAAGAATCAAAGTCATAACAGATATCGCAGTCTCGCTGCTCGAAGTCGAAAGCGCTTGTCATAATCGGCTCCGATGCGGGATTGGGAGATCAACGAAGTTGGTTTGGCTTCACATAATTGGGATAGCGCCTTCAACTCCGAGGGAGGATATTTTGGAGTT
>JAGOKK010000008.1:0-28715 GCA_017994635.1 Candidatus Cloacimonadota bacterium
ACCGTGATGTCATCACTCGGAGATCGATCATGTTCAGCGTTGGTGCCAGGCTCTGAGCCGAGGGGAGGTATTCAGATGAAAAGAATGATTTTTGTAATCCTGCTGGCAGTTGCTGTGCTCATGCTGATATCCTGTTCCAAGAGCTCTGCCGCGGACGATTCACCTCTGTGGTATCCGCTATTTTCTCCCGATCCCGGATCCTATGGCGAAGAAGTGTCGGTATTGATCTACTGTCGCACCTACGGTGCTGAGATACGTTACACTACCGATGGCAGTGATCCCACCTCTGAATCACAGCTTTACACCGGGATTATCCCAGTCAATACAGACACGCATTTCAAGGCAAGGTCTTTTTTGGCCGGACGCCCACCCAGTCGAGTAATAAGTGCGGATTACATTTTCAGCACCTCTGCGGTGGAAGCGGTCAGTCTTTCTCCCGCGGGAGGATTTTACCATCAGTCTTTTACACTTAGCATGTCCTGTGCCACTCCGGATGCGGAGATTCGCTACACCCTGAATGGAGAGGATCCGGATCAAAACTCCCTGCTTTACTCCCATCCCATCGAGATCGACGGCTCGGTAACCGTGAAAGCCAAAGCCTTTGTGGAGGGGATGATCCCCAGCTTGATCTCCACTGCCAACTATGTGATGCAGCTTACCGATCCCATATTCAGTCTGGCCAGCGGAAGCTACGCCGAGTCACAATATTTAAGCATCAACCATGCCAATTCCGATGCCCAGATTCGCTATACTACCGATGGCAGCGATCCTGATGAAAGCTCCATGCTCTACACCCGCCCGCTCTCTCTGTCCATAAACACCCTTGTGAAAGCAAAGGCATATTCGGCTGGCTGGGAACCCAGTAATGTGGTGCAAGGTTTCTACATCATCAATTTGCCGGACCAAATGCAGCTGGTGCAGGGCGGGACTTTCCACAACGGCACAGCCCAGGTAACTCTGGATCCATATTATATTGGCAGACGGGAAGTTACCCAATTGGAATGGGATTACATCATGCGGAATATTGAACAGATCGAAACTGAGAAGCCCATCACCGAAATCAACTGGACGGATGCCATTGAATACTGCAATTATCGCAGCATCGCTGAAGGATTCATGCCCTGTTACAGCTACTCTTCCTTCGGCAATCTCCCCGCTCTCTGGCCGGAAAACTGGGCTGCTGACCACACTCAGCTCACCTGCAATTGGACTGCCACAGGTTACCGCCTGCCCACCGAAATGGAATGGATGTACGCCGCTCGGGGCGGATGGATGTCCCAGGATTACGTTTACAGCGGATCAGACATCATCGACGATGTGGCATGGTACGCTGGGAACAGCTCAGCACCGGAAGCAGTGGGCACCAAAAACCCCAATGAACTGGGGATATATGACATGAGTGGTAATGTCTGGGAGTTTTGCTGGGACTTTTATGACAATCAATACTCCAGTCAGGCTACGCAAAATCCTCATGGCCCCGACACCGGGATCTTCCGTGTGATGCGGGGTGGCAGCTTCAATAACGACCCCAGCAATTGCACCGTTGCCCGTAGATTTTACGCTCCTGCCGATCTGAAAGCTGATTTCCACGGTTTCAGAGTGGTGAGAAGATCGCTCTAAAGCCCCTATGATAATGCTATTTATGAGCCGGGCGATACTTGCCCGGCTCTTATTGGGTTTCCCCGGGCGTATCCAGTAACCGAGGCATTGATGAATCCCGTAGGTGTATCTGGTATACATCCGCAGCACCAAACTGTACAACTCAGGACGACATAACTGCAGCACACTCGCACCCCGCACCCTGCACTCCCTCTCAATCATGGAGGATCTCTCATTGTCTCAAAAACTTACTTGACAGAAATGGGCGCCCCAGAGAGCTTGCGAGGAATTGAATAATACTGATACATTGCTATCATGGAGGATAAATGACTGCAACTAAACGTGTTTACCTATTCGGCAACGGAAAGGCCGAAGGAAAAGCTGATATGAAGAACCTTCTTGGCGGCAAGGGCGCAAACCTCGCTGAGATGAATCTGATCGGAGTTCCAGTACCCCCCGGCTTTACGATTACCACTGAAGCCTGCACCGAATACAACAGCCTCGGCGCGGACAAACTGCGCGAACTGCTCACCGCCGACGTAAAGGCAGCTGTAGCTCACGTAGAAAACCTGATGGGCATGCAATTTGGTTCCAATGCCAATCCGCTTCTGGTTTCCGTTCGCAGCGGCGCCAGAGCTTCCATGCCCGGTATGATGGATACCATCTTGAACCTCGGTATGAACGATGAAGCCGTCCAGGGCATCATCAAAAAGACCAATAACGAACGCTTTGCCTGGGATAGCTACCGCCGTTTTGTGCAGATGTATGGCGACGTGGTTTTGGGCCTCAAACCCCAAAGCAAGGAAGAGGAAGATCCCTTTGAAGTAATCATCCACAAGATGAAGCACGACAAGGGTGTGAAGAATGACGTCGATCTCAGCGCAGATGACCTGAAGAATTTGGTAACACTATTCAAGAAAGCCGTGAAGGACAATACCGGTCACGACTTCCCCGATAACCCCTGGGATCAGCTCTGGGGAGCGATTTTTGCCGTGTTTGATAGCTGGAACAACGACCGCGCCATGTATTACCGCCAGCTCAATGGCATCCCTCACGAATGGGGAACCGCGGTAAACGTGCAAGCCATGGTATTTGGCAATATGGGCGTCACCAGCGCCACCGGAGTTTGCTTCAGCCGCGATGCCGCCACCGGAGAGAACATCTTTAACGGCGAATATCTGGTGAACGCACAGGGTGAGGACGTGGTGGCGGGCATCCGCACTCCGCAGGAAATCACCATTGAAGGTTCCCGTCGCTGGGCCAAGCTCGCCGGCCACGACGAAGCAGATAGAGCCAAAAACTATCCTTCGCTGGAAGAAGTAATGCCCGAAGCTTACAAACAGCTTTTTGACACTCAACGCAAGCTGGAACTGCATGCCAAAGATATGCAGGATATGGAGTTTACCATTCAGGAAGGCAAGCTGTGGATGCTTCAAACCCGTAATGGCAAGCGCACCGGATTTGCCATGGTGAAGATTGCCGTGGACATGCTCAAAGAAGGTTTGATCGACGAAAAGACCGCTCTGCTACGCATGGAACCTGGTAAACTGGACGAGCTGCTGCACCCCGTGTTTACCAAGGCCGGTCTGGCCAATGCGAAAGTTTTGGCCAAAGGACTTCCCGCTTCTCCCGGCGCAGCCACTGGTCAGATTGTCTTCTTTGCCGATGATGCAGAAGCTTGGGCCAAAGATCACAAGAAAGTGGTGCTGGTTCGCACCGAAACCTCCCCGGAAGACCTGCGCGGCATGACCGTCGCCCAGGGCATCCTGACCGCACGTGGCGGTATGACCTCCCACGCGGCTGTTGTTGCCCGTGGAATGGGCAAATGCTGCGTATCCGGCGCCGGCAACCTGGTGATCGATTACAAAGCCCGCACCATGACCGTGGACGGAAAAGTATTCAAGGAAGGCGACTGGATATCCTTAAACGGCTCCACCGGACAGGTTTTGGAAGGCAAAGTGGATACTCAGGATCCGGAACTCAGCGGCGATTTTGCCAAAGTGATGGAACTGGCCGACAAATATACCAGAATGAACGTACGCACCAATGCTGATACCCCCAAGGATGCCACCGTGGCTCGCAGCTTTGGCGCTCAGGGTATCGGACTCTGCCGCACAGAACACATGTTCTTTGAAGGCGACCGCATCAAAGCTATGCGCGAGATGATCCTCGCCGACGACGAAAAGGGACGCCGCAAGGCTCTGGACAAGCTGCTGCCTATGCAACGCAGCGATTTTGAGGGCATCTTTACTGCAATGGACGGCTTCCCCGTCACGGTACGTCTTTTGGATCCGCCCCTGCACGAGTTTGTGCCTCATGAGGATGCTCAACAGGCTGAGATCGCCAAAGAACTTGGGATCGATGTCAAAAAGGTCCACGAGCGTGTAAACTCCCTGCATGAGTTCAATCCCATGCTGGGTCACCGCGGTTGCCGTCTGGGCAATACATATACCGAAATCACCGAGATGCAGGCCCGCGCCATCATCGAAGCGGCCATCAATGTACAAAAGAAAGGCATCAAGGTGTTCCCCGAAATCATGGTTCCCCTGATCGGAACCAAGGCTGAGTTTGTGCTGCAGGAAGAGATCATCCGCACTACAGCCGAAAAAGTCTTCGCCGAGACCGGTAGCAAAGTGGAATACCTCGTGGGCACCATGATTGAAATCCCCCGCGCTGCCCTCACTGCCGATAAGATCGCCGAAAGTGCCGAGTTCTTCAGCTTCGGTACCAATGACCTTACTCAGATGACCTTCGGCTACAGCCGCGACGACGCTGGCTCATTCCTGCCTATCTATCTGAAAAAGAACCTGCTTGCCAACGATCCCTTCCAGATCCTGGATCAGGAAGGCGTAGGTCAATTGGTAGAAATGGGAACCTCCCGCGGTCGCAGCACCCGTCCCAAACTGAAGGTCGGTATCTGCGGCGAGCATGGTGGCGAACCTGCCAGCGTGGAATTTTGCCATCGCGTTGGCATGAATTACGTTTCCTGCTCACCCTATCGCGTTCCGATCGCCCGTCTGGCAGCAGCTATGGCGGCAATTCGCTAAACAACACACTTGGATATAGAGACGGGTGGAATCTTTTCCACCCGTTTTATTTTGGCAGTATTTATCTGTAAGAAAGTGCTTGACCGCGTCCAGTACTATGGATTATCTTGTAATAGTGGAGGTACTTCATGAAAGATGACGTATTTGAAAGCAAAGAAATCCCGGCTGATGAGCAGGAAAACATCCAGGATCGCATCGTTGATATGGATGATGCCAAGCTGAAATTCTACGAGGATTTACGCAAGAAAGCCAAGGGCTGGACCAAGGAGAAGACCGGCTCCATGGGAGGAAAGATCAGTGAATACCTCTTTCTCCTTCCCGATTTCTTCATCCTGGTCTGCCGCCTGGCAGTGGATAAACGGGTCCCTGCCAAGCACAAGCTAAAGGTGGCGGGCATCATCGCGTATCTGATCATGCCGATCGACATTATCCCGGATTTTATCCCAGTAATCGGTTATGTGGATGATCTTGTGCTGGTGGTGTTGGGTCTCAACCTCATACTCAATGATATCGACCATAAGATATTGCGGGACAATTGGAGCGGGGAAGGCGACATCCTGCAGCAGCTACAAAAGATTACTGCTCTGGCAGAGCAATTCCTGGATCGCAATATCCTGCAAAAGATAAAGCACTGGCTGCGTAAGCTCTGATATGGCATACCCCCTCCTGCTGGCCAGCCGCAATCCCGATAAAATCGCCGAATTGAAGGCGATTCTGGCTCCCTTTGAGGTAAGAATCCACACTTTGCTGGACTTTCCTGGCTTCCCAGATACGGATGAGGATCAGCCCAGCATCTTCGGCAATGCCATGAAGAAAGCTCTTGAAGGTGCCAGATTGACCGAAATGCTCTGTTTGGCAGATGATACCGGGCTCTTCATCGATGCCCTGGATGGAGCTCCAGGAGTGTTCTCTGCGCGCTATGCCGGAGAGGAATGCAGCTATCAGGACAATCTGCGCAAAGTGCTGCTGCAAATGCAGGATATCACGGATCGCAATGCCCATTTTGAGACTGCAGCAGCCTTGGCAGACGCATCTGGAATCATCTCGGTAGTCTCCGGTGTGGTGCGTGGACAGATTAGCCTGTATGAGCAAGGCGAAAACGGCTTTGGCTACGACAGCATTTTTAGCGTGGAGGGCTACCAAAAGACCTATGCTGAGATGGATAACGAGACCAAAAACCGCGTTTCTCATCGCGCACTGGCCATCCGGGAAATCCTGCCCATCCTGCTGAGAGTATTAAGAATCCCCCAATAATAGACAAGAGGAAAACATGATTAATCCCCAAGTATTCAGACAATACGACATCCGCGGCGTTGTGGATGAACAGATCAATAAAGACACTTATTTCCTGATCGGAAAAGGCTTTGGCTCCTATTTGAAAAAGCAGGGGCTATCCACCATTGTGATCGGTGGCGATGCCCGTCACAGCACCCGCAGCTTTATGGACGCATTTATCGAGGGCGCACTGCAAACAGGATGCAATGTCACCGATATCGGCATCGTTGCCACTCCGATTCTCTATTTTGCCATCTGGAAATTGAAGTCCGATGGCGGTGCCATGGTTACCGCATCGCACAATCCCTCGCAGTACAACGGCTGCAAGCTAAACCTCGGCTTGGGCAGCGTTTACGCCGAAGAACTGCAGCGACTGCTAAAGCTGATCCAGGCAGAGGAATTCGCTTCAGGACAGGGTAATTTGACCAAGAACAGCACCATCGAAGAAGAATATATCTCCTACGTAACACACAACATCCACATCGAACGTCCGGTAAAGCTGATCGTGGATGGCGGCAATGGCATGGGCGGACCCTATCTGCCTGAAATTCTGCGCAGAAAGGGTTGCGAGGTGATCGAGATGTATTGCGAACCCGATGGCGATTTCCCGAATCATCATCCGGATCCCACTATCGAAAAGAACATGGCGGATCTCAGCCGGGCCGTGGTGGATGCCGAGTATGAACTGGGCATCGGTCTGGATGGAGATGCCGATCGCATTGGCGTGGTGGATGAAAAGGGCAAGATGCTCTTTGGTGATCAGATCTTGAACATCCTGGCGCGGGATTATCTCAAGATCAATCCTGGCAAGAGCATCATCGCCGATGTGAAGTGCTCCAAAAATCTATACGACGACATTGCTGCCCGCGGGGGAAAGGCCATTATGTACAAAACCGGGCACGCTAATATCAAGATGCGCATGAAAGAGATCGGCGTGGACTTCGCCGGAGAAATGAGCGGACACGTCTTCCTCGGCGATCGCTACTTGGGCTTTGACGATGCCATCTATGTAAGCTGCCGCTTTGTGGAAATCGTGGCCAAGACGGCCATGCCGGTCAGCCAATACCTGGCAGATCAACCCAGGATGTATAACACCCCGGAATTGCATACCAAATGCGACGATGCCCGCAAGTTTGACGTAGTTGCGAAGGTCTGCAACGAGTTTAAGGCAGAAGGATATGATGTGAACGACATCGATGGAGCCCGCATCACTTTCCCCGATGGCTGGGGCTTGATTCGCGCTTCAAATACCACCCCGGTGCTGGTAACACGATACGAGGCTACCACCGAAGTTCGCATGAACGAGATCAAAGCCCTCATCGAAGCAAAGATCAATAAGCACCTCTGATGTAAATATAAAGGCCGCTCGCTATGAGCGGCACAGACTGATCACAAACCACACCTATTCGCAGTATCTGCCCGGAGGGCGACACGATTTACAACGAGGGGCTTCGCTATCGCTTGAGCCCCTTCGCTATGAATAGTGTCGCCCACAAGGGGTTATTTAGCGCTTTTGTACTCACCTTCTTGATGCAGTTTACCAACGCCACTGTCAAATTCGGGATGCTCAATCGTGCTATTTACCAGGTTCAAGCTCCCCGTTCCTGAGCTTACTTCAGCAAATTCGATATAGCTGTCCTTCATATCTACCGAGCCAGTTCCAGTATCGATTACGGCATTCACTGCGATGCAATCTTCCATGTTCACACGTCCCGTTCCGCATTCCAGAGAGATATGCTTGCTGCGGATACTTACCAGTGCAACTTTCCCGGTACCAGATTCTACCTCGAGGCTGCTAATATCCTTCAGGTTTGATATCTTTGTGGGGCCAGTACCATTCTCGATGCTGAGGTTCATGTTTGCGGGGACTGTGCCACTGATGGAGGTAATGAGAACGGGTTTCCCGGATTTGGAATCGGTCTTGATCTCTCCATCTTCCACGCGGATGATGGCATCACCAGGACGATATTCCTGGTATGCAACGATAAGTTCAGGAGCCGATGCCCCCACTCCATTCAAGTCAATCTCAGCTATTCCAACCTCAATATCCAGTTCAGTAAGACCGGGATCTAGCTGTATCTTCTGTTCCCCGGAGTGTTCCAGTTTGTAGCCGCCCACAGTAGTATTATGATCGGCAATTCCATCGCAACCGATCACGCAGGCTTGTGCTGCCAACAACAAAGCAATGACGAGTAACAAGTTTAGCTTTTTCATACTTTCACCTCTGTAGATAGTTTATATATCAAGAGCAATTACTGAGCCAATCGTTTCACTGTGTCCATCTTCCTGCTATGCAGCATGATAGCCAGGTATGCCGGGTACATGCGATCACCAACATATATCAATTTGATATGACCTTATATCATAATGACCTGCTCTTGTTATTGCTACGATGGGGTGACAAATCTTAGCTTTGTGCTGGTCGATATCATATGCACATCTCAAACTCATCTCAAGGACATCCCAAGCCACGCTTCGGATGTGTTTGGGAAGCTCCTTTGTAGAACTGTACCTGTTAGCTGGGAAGGGGAGGGCACTAATCATCCTGACGGCTTGAAGCGAGCAAGCTGAAATCCTGCCTTGAACTCGCACAGATTGTGCGTCATGTCAGAGCTATTCTACCGCCTTTACTTTGTAAAACATATGTCTGGCGCCTCTGCCCACGCCATTATGGATGTACTGCGTGGCGGGATATTCGACGGGGGCGAGAAAGTAATACTCTCCCTGGGGATCGGATGAACCGTTGAAGTACAGGTAGTAAAAGGCTGGTTGGATGGGGTTTCCCTGTTCATCAGTGCTGATGGGATCCCAGGATAGATGAGCGTCAAAGCCATTCATCTGTAGATACGCGGCGGTTGATGTGCTTGATTGATATACGGTTATGTATTCCAGTCTGGTGCGAGTATGATAGCTCCCGTCACTGTCTGTAATCCTCAGGCTCACATTGTAGGTTCCCGGTATCGTGTAGGTATGAGCGGGGTTTTGCATTCCCGATACACTGCCATCGCCAAATTCCCAAAACCAGGCTGTGATTGGAGTATCGGCGGCCGTCGAGACATCATAAAATTGAACATGGAGTGGCGCAAAACCAGATAGCGGGATGGCGGAGAAATCCGCGATTGGGATTCCCTCGATCTGCCAATTGAAGCAAGCTCCGGATACGGGAGAAGCCGACGCGGTAAGGATTGCGCTATCCTGAGCAGAACTCCCTGAAGCGGAATTGTTCCATCCGCCATTGGTGGTGCGATTGGCAAAGTTCGTCGCGGCGGCGGCAGGCACAGACCTCAGTCCCACCTGCCCAGAGGTGGAGACAGAGCATTGCATCTGATGATAAACGATGCTGATCCCGGAGCCCTGTTCATGCAATCTGATCTGAAAAGTGAAGCTATCTCCGCTGGCAACACCATATCTACGGTAGTTTTTCCATTGGATCACCAGAATCCGTTGAGGTTCGCTGCCGATCACTTCGTAACGCAGGCTTGCTCCACTCTGCGCTGCAAGATTCCTGGCAAATCCAGCGATGCGGGCAATGCGGTCCTCATGAGGATGGGCGGCATTGGTATAGCTCAAGGGATTATATTCTGCACTGGAACTCAAATCCACCGCCTCATCCAGATAGATGGATTTTCCCAAACCGATCCAGCCATTGGTGTTTACGCCGAAGCGATCGTAAACCTGATTGTCATAGACAAAATCGAATGGTATGATCAATCCGCATGCTGTGGAGGCGCTGATCCCTCCAGGATAAGCGGGATCGATAAAGTGTTGATCATCGCTGGATTCAGATCCCAGAAGCACACCGCCTGTGATCTCTTGCCAGCTCACTTCAGAATAAGAAAACTCATAATCCTGCAGAGATGCCGGGAGCGGCAACAAGTACACCAGGCTCAGTAACAGCAGTACTGCTTTATTCATATTCACCTCACTAAAAAAAGTCTCAATGTTCGTTCTTGGCGGTCCCAAAGCTCGCTTTTGGGACAATTGATTTATGGCATGTTTTTCAATTCGCTGATCTTCTCCCGGGTAATATCGATAAAGAGCTGCGCTTCGCATTGTTCAAAGAGTTTGAGCGCCTTTTCCAGCAATGTTAAGCTTTGAGCGATGCAGCCCTGGCTCTCATACAAGAGTCCCCGGTTAAAATAGGCTCTGCCCAGACCGTCCAGATCGCCCACTTCCTCAAGGAGTGCAGCCTGTTTCAGATAGAGCTTTTCCGCTTCGTCAAAGTCCCCGCGGGTATTGGCGATATTGGCCAGATTGCCGGTGCTGTGTGCGATGCCTTCCTTATCTCCTAGTTCCTGTTGCAAGCTCAGATTTGCCCGGTATATTTTTTCTGCTTCGTCATATTCCGCCCTACGAAAATGGATATCACCCATGGCGTCGTAACAGAAGCTTTCGCCGGGGAGGTCGCCAATCTGCTGGGATAGGGCCAGGGATTTCTCCATCATGGCCAGAGCTTCGTCATAATGCTCCAGATAGTAGTGCGCCTCGCCGATATCGTAAGTGGCGACGCTCTGCTGCTGAAGATTGCCGGTGCTTTCGGCAGTGGAAAGGCTCTTTTGATATAGCGTGATGGCGGCTTCGATATCGCCTTCATTGCGCAGCAGAGTTCCCAGATCCATGATGATCTTGCTGTAGCCGTTTAGGTCGCCCAAGCGCTCACAGATCTCCAGCGCCCGTTCATAATACTGCCGGGCTTTGTCCTTGTTCCCTGTGCGGGAAGCCACTACACCGAGGCCGCTGTACGCTGCCCGCAGATGTATTTGATCCTTGCTCTTCTCTGCCTGGGTCAGCAGCCTAGCATAGAAATCCTCTGCCATACTGTATTCGCTTCGGTTCATATACATCTGCGCCATCGTGAGCAAGTAATCCCCGTGTAGTTTGTGATCCCCGCCGCGCTGCAACGAATCGTTGATCTGACGCGCCTCGTCATGAAACTCATCCATGCGGTTCAGGGCCAATAGAGCTTCCATATAGCGAAGGCGGATGCCATCCTTCAGGCGTCCATCCTGCAGTCCTGGAAGGATTCTATTCGCGTAGGCATAGAGCTCATGATACTGCCCTTTGAGGTTCAATGTGCGCAGACTTTGAAAATGGAAGTCGTCGTCCAACAGGGCAGGGTGCAGGGATTCCAGCTCGATCAAGCGCTGACTGGCGGTTTCGCCATCGCCCTGATTGATGAAGTTTTTTACCAATTCCAGGCGGATGTGGTAGGCTAGGGAGTCATCATGACAGAAATCCAGAGCTTTCTCGTAATAATAACTGCTCTCGGAGTAGGCAGCCAGGCGAGCGGTCTTCTCTCCGGAAAGCAGGGCATACTCCAGGGCCTTGTCTTCCTTGCCTGCGTAGATGTAGTGATTGGCGATCAATTCCAGCCAGGGATGGATTTGCGCGGCATACTTAGCCTCATAGAGTTCGGCGATTCTGCGGTGCAAATCCCGCTTTTCACCCAGGAGAATGCTGCGGTAGATGGCATCGCGCATCAGGTGATTGTTGAAGACGTATTCCACACCGGGGTTGAAGGCCTTTTGTCCGATGATCTTGTGCCGTCCGAGTTCCTGGATAATCCCGTCAAAGCTTAAATCGGCTGCACTATGTCCCGCCGCGCTCAATTCGTCTGCGTCAAAGGCTTTGCCGATGATGGATGCGGTTTTCAGCATGCTTTTGGATTCGGGATCGAGCAATTCATATTCACCCAAGAGCAGATTTTCCAGGTTCGGGGGAATGATGCCTTCCTTCTCCATGCGCTTGAGATCGGATTCAGCGAGGATGCCGGATGCCACATCGAAGTTAGCACAGATCAAGCTGGTCATTTCCACAATGAATAGCGGATTGCCGCCGGTGGTGGCATAGATGTAGGCCAGCGCATCATCTGAGATCACCGGTATTGTCGCTTGAATCAGTTCCTGGGCGGCAGCGGGATCGAGCGCACTGAGCTTGATCTTGATCCGTTGCTTTTCATAATCCGAGGGACAGATGATGCTTTGATCGCTTCTGGCGCACACGATCACAGCCTTGCCGGAGCTTAGCAGACGGGGTAGAACCCGGGTGAAGATGCATCTGGAACTGCTATCCAGCCACTGGAAATCATCGATGAAGAGCACACGGCTGTCCCGGAAAAGTACGGCAGTGACATCAGCCAACGCAGTATAGACCAGCTCAATCTCCTCTTTGCGAAGCTCAGCCCCAGGATCGCTCATACTCTGAAAGTAAATCCTTAGAAGGTTTAAATCTGTATGGATGCCGTTATGCGTACAATAATCAGCTAAAAGCTTGAAATCCCTAAGGATATCGAAGATCATCAGTTTACGAGCCATGAGGTCAAAAAACCAGTCGCACTGTTTGTTTTGACGGTATTCCTCCAGGATGTGGATATCCACCCTGTATCCGGCTTCCCGCAGATCCTTCAGGATATGATAGGCCAGCAAGCTTTTACCGGTGCCGGAAGCACCCACCACGCTGAGATAAGGGCTTTCGCCATCCTTTATCGCTTTTACGATGGAGGCTGCTTCTCCCTTCGCGCCGATCCGGATCTCGCCCTGGTAGCGGGCCACCAGGATTGACCAGGAATCGGGTAACTCTCCGGTGATCTTGTGGATGCGTAGTGCTCCGGCGATTCCCTTCACTGTGGTTTCTTCCACAAAGACGGATTCAAAACGGCTGTTGGCGACATCCAGCAGGTCTTCCGAGAACGAGATCTCGCCCGCTTCACAGCGACTCATCAGCCGTGCCGCGATATTCACTGCATTGCCGATGATGCCGTATTCGTAGCGCTCCCGGGCGCCCAGGATGCCAGCATAGATATTGCTATAGGTAAGGCCTATCTTTAGGCTGATCCTATCTGAGGAGATGGCCCGGATCTGATAGGCACATGTAAAAGCGCGCTCGATGTCGTCCGAATGGTGATATGGCGTGCCAAAAGTGATCAGCACAAGGTAGCCCTTGTCTGTGTAATCAATCTTATTGATGGTGCCGTCGAGGTCATATACAATACGTTGCAGCCTTAGATACAGGGCTTGATAATCCTCTTCCGCGATCAGGGGACTGCCATCTGTAGCTTCGATATGCACAAAGATCACGGCTGTATTGCGCAGTTCCGCACCAAAGCCTATCTCCTGCATTTTACGTTGTACGGTTTGGGGAAAGAAGAGCGTTCCTTTTAAGGGGTATTCAGGTTCGATTTCCGGGCAGGGGATCAGGGCATGATTCTCGTACTCTCGGATTTCCGGTGCGGTGACAATTTCTGAGTCGGGAGCGTCAGCGCCCAGTTTGTAAAGCTCGGACACAGTGGCTCCATCCACGTAATAATCCAGATGAAAGCGGGGATCACCCACCACACAGAGCTTCACCGGCCCATATTTGATGGCACCATCGAAGCTGATCCTGATCCCATAGTCTTTATCAAAAGTGAGATTGAGATCATCCATGGCTTCGTACATCTGCTTGCGACAATGTAACATACGGGGGATGGCTTCAAAGGGGCTACCCGGAAACACAGCAAACATGGAATCTCCGCCATACTTCATCAAACAGCCGCCATTGTCACGGATTCTGGCGATCATCGCGCTGAAATACTTTCCCAGGATGCCGGTGATTACTTCCACCCCATAATGCCCCTGACTGCTTACCATCTCGGTGATCCTGGTGAAGGAACAGATATCGGTATTCATGATGCCGGCGTCTTCACTGTGAGCAAAGGGCAGCTTTATATCACCGTCAGCAACTACGTGATCCGAGGCCAGACTGCGCGCCAGATAAGAGGGTATCAGAGGATCATGCACAATCCCCCCCGGATGGGAATAGACTGGGGTGATGAGCCCACCATCACGATGACAGGTAATGCTTGAGCGTATCCGCCCGGGGCTGTCTTAGCAGCTACGACGCACAGGAGATCGGTGCTATCAGCTTTCCAAAGCCAAACGGATCTTTTCGGCAAGGTCATTACGCGTGAAGGGCTTTTGGATGAAGGGCAGATTGGGATCCCGATCGCCATGACGGGAAATCACGCTTTCGGTATAACCGGACATGAGGAGGAACTTCATACTGGGGTACTTGAAGCGGAGAATAGCTGCCAGTTCCAAACCGCTGAGGCCAGGCATCACCACATCCGTCACCAGCAAATCAGGGTGGAACCCCTCATCCTCTATCATCGCCATGGCTTTGTCAGCGCTATCGGTATTGCGAACCTGATAACCCAGCTTTTCGATGATCTTACTGGTGAGTTCGGAGATCGCGGGATCATCCTCCACCACCAGTACCTGTTCGCTGTGTCCCATAGTATCGCCAGTTTTCCGGGTCGAATCACTGGCTTTAATCTCCGCTTCCACGGCCGGGATCATGATCACAAAGCTGGT
Organism: Candidatus Cloacimonadota bacterium; assembly: GCA_017994635.1. Classification (GTDB taxonomy): domain Bacteria; phylum Cloacimonadota; class Cloacimonadia; order Cloacimonadales; family Cloacimonadaceae; genus UBA5456. Next base: position 14,273 of record JAGOKK010000008.1, read on the forward strand.
TCCCTTCCCTGGGGCAGTGTCCACATTGATGAATCCACCTGCCTGGCGTACAATGTCATACACAGTCGCCAGGCCGAGTCCGGTGCCCCGTCCCACTCCTTTGGTGGTATAGAACGGCTCGAAGATGCGCTCTTTGATTTCCTTGGTCATGCCTGTGCCGGTATCTGTGACCTTTAAAATTGCATAACGGCCAGGACGCATTGCTGGATGTTGACTGGTGAACATGTCATCCACATCAAAGCTAAAGGAAAATATGTTTAGTTTCCCGCCCAACTGCATGGCTTCGCGGGCATTGATCACCAGGTTCATGATCACCTGTTCGATATTTCCCACATCGGCTAAGATGGGGGGTAGATCATCGGCGAGATCGATCTCAAACTGGATATCTTCCCCGATAAGGCGCACGAGCATTTTATACAGGTTGTTGACGGCATCGTTGATGTTCATTACTTGGGGCTGGATGATCTGTTTGCGGCTAAAAGTGAGTAACTGGCGGGTAAGACTGGAGGCTCGGTTGCCCGCGCTGAGGATTTCCTGGATGTCAGTGTAGATGGGATCCTGTGCGTTCAGGTTTTGCAGGAGGTCTTCTGCATAACCCAGGATCACAGTCAATACATTGTTAAAATCGTGAGCCACACCGCCTGCCAATTGTCCGATGGTATCCAGCTTTTGGGCCTGACGCAGCTGTTCGGCCAGTTCTTCCTGCTTGGTCTGGGCTTCTTTACTCTCCGTGATATCCTGGATGATGCCGTTTGCCCTCACCAGTTTACCGTCTTTAAAGATGCCTTGGGCGGTGTTGCGCACCCAGAGCTTTCTCCCTTTTCTGCTGGTAAACCAGCTTTCGATTTTGTAGGGAGTACCGCGAGCTATCATTTCGTCGATCGCTGCTTTTATGGTAACCTGAGAATCCTCGGGGAAACACTCCAGACTCCGGAAAACCAGCTCTGAAGCTTCGGGATCAGCGGGATCGATATCATGCAGGAGGTAGAGTTCATCGGTCCAAAACAGTTTACCGGAGCTCACGTCGTACTCCCAACCGCCCATCTTGCCCAGGGCTTGCGTACTTTTCAGCAGTTCCTCGTTTCGCTGCAGGGCTTCCAGCGCCTTTTCCCTGGCTTCGATCTCCTTCTCGAGCTCCAGCATCTTTTGCTCCAGTTTGCGAACCAGACGTTCGTTATATAGCTTCAAGATTTCGTGCTCAGTGGTGCCAGCAGGAGTGGCACTATGATCGGATTTCTGCTTGTTTTCCACGATCACTTTGATGCGGCTGAGGAATTCATCGGGCTCGCATGGTTTTACGATGAAGTCATCTGCGCCAATCTTCCGCGCCAGATCTTCATCCTGGTCACCCGTGTAAGTGGCGGTGTAGATGATGAAGGGGATGTGCGAGTAAACGGGATTTTTGCGCACTTCCCGGCAATAGGTGAAGCCATCCATCACCGGCATCAGGATATCGCTAATCACGAGGTCCATAGCGCTTCGTTTCATCATTTCCAGTGCAAGCTGACCATTCAGCGCTGAAAAAACTTCATGCCCCTGGCTTTCCAGCAGGCTTTGCATCAGATATAGGTTTTCAGTTTGGTCATCCACAATCAGGATCTTCATCATGGTCCCCTTTGTCTATTTTTGGTATAAATTGCTTGATCTCACTGGCAAAGGTGTCTGGATTGATCGGCTTTTCGATATATCCGGTCGCACCTGCCGCCAAAGCTTGTTCTTTGTCCCCCACCATCGCGTAGGACGTTACCGCCACAATGGGGATCCCGGCAAGCGACTCATTCTCGCGAATCTTGCGAGCCACTTCATATCCATCCATACCGGGAAGCTGAATATCCAATAATATGATATCAGGATTGTTGTAAAGCGCCATTTCGATTCCCAACCAGCCGTTATCGGCGCCGATTACCTTATAACCCTCATTCCCAAGCAGATAGCGCATTAGGTAGTAATTGTCGGGGTTATCTTCGATGATCAGAATCAAAGTACTCATGACAATTCCTTTCGATTCAGCGGCAATTCCAGAGTAAAGACGCTGCCTTTACCCAGTTCGCTGGTCAGGGTCACGTCGCCATTCATCAGGTAAGCCAGTTTACGGGATATTGACAAACCCAGACCGCTGCCTTCATACTTTCGCGTGAGGCCGCAATCGATCTGTCGGAAAGGCTGAAAGAGCTTTTCAAATTGGTCTTCGGGAATGCCGATGCCAGTATCTACCACGCGGATCAGGAGCTTGTCCTCAGTGGATTCACAGAGCAAGGTGACGCTACCTACCTCGGTGAATTTGATGGCATTACCCAAAAGATTGATGATGATCTGCTCCAGTCGTCGTTCATCAGCGGGAACTGTGCCCACCAGGGTGTGGATCTCCAGCTTCAGCTCCAGTCCCTTGTTATTGGCTAGATGCGCCACCAGTTCGATGGTCTTGCTCAAGGTTTGTTGTAGTACGACATCGGTGTATCTCAGCTCCAGTTGCCCAGCTTCAATCTTGGAGATGTCAAGTACATCGTTAATCAGGGATAGCAAATGGCGTGAACTGGTCTGGACGATATGCAGCTGTTTACGCTGTTCATCGTTGATCTTACCAGGCAATTCCTGCAGCAGGATGCCTGTGAAACCAATGATGGAGTTTAACGGAGTGCGCAATTCGTGGGACATAGTGGCCAGAAATGAGGACTTTAGCTTGTCAGCCACCTTTGCCTGCTCCAGTGCCTGAGCCAGTTCTTTTGTGCGTTCCTCCACTCTTTGTTCCATTTCCTGATTGGCCAAACGAAGTTCCCTGGTGCGCTCCCTAACCGTGTGGATCAATACCGTCCTCGAAATCCAGGTGATGATCAACAGTCCCAATATCACCACCGCCATGATCCAGATCCAGGGTGGGATACGATAATCCTTTTCAGACAGCGACCATTTCCTGAGGCTCTGATAGTATACGGATTGCGGAGTGCCCTTCATCCTCAAGAGATGATGCTCAATGCGCTCCAATAGTTCTGGATTCTTACCCTTGGCAGTCACGTAGTACAAGGAAGAGGGTTCAAACACCACGGGACTGTCCACCAGTCCATAATTGCGCGCGTTATTACGTCCGTAAAAGCTGTTACTGGCAGCAGCGTCCGCTTTGCCGTCCCTCACCAGGGCCATTGCTTCATCAAAGCTGTCGGCGGTTACCAGCTCCGTCTTCAATCCAAACCCATCGATCATATTTTCCAATGATCTTGCTTGTATGGAGTTTTTCAGTACGGCAACCCGGTATCCGTCCAGATCGGTGATTACATTCAAGTTCATCCCTTTGCGCTGATAGATCTGAGACCAGGAAAACAGCACGGGGGTGTGGTGGAAATCAAAGCTCTCTGCGCGCTGAGAAGTGTATGCCAGATCCGGCAGCAGATCGAGCTGCCCCAAGGTCACCTTGCGCATTAGATCGTCCCATTCCCCTTTTTGATACTCCAGTTCCCAGCCCTCTTCTTCAGCAATGGCATTCAGGATGTCCACATAGATGCCAGCAGGTTTACCTTGGGCATCGACAAATAGTTTGGGCGGATTTTGCGATATCCCTACTTTCACGATTCGAGCATAAGAAAACGCAGGGCACAGGACAAAGAAAAGCATGAGCGCGATGAGGGCGTTTTTTTGATACACAGTCAAGGGGCAAGACCCTATATGCCCACCATCATCTTGCGTCTTACTAGCCATGGAAACCTCATTTTTGCTGGTATCCGGGGTTATCTATATTACCGATTAATACGTCGAAACCAAATATACATAATAAAGCTAAATGCCCTTTCGGCAAACACCTTTTCACCATACTGAGATGAATGGCTGCTATCGCTGGCTGGTATCTAGTACACTACTCAAGCACATACCAAACACATCCCAATCCACGTTCAGGATGCCTTTGGGGTGATCTTGGGCGGCGCAGCACGCAACAGAGGTGAGGGAGGGATTGGGATCTGAAAATAGATCAGGTGCAGAGGACTATGACAGCCGCGCTGCAAGCTCCAATCCCGGCTCCACGGTTCACATCTTCGTTCAGCGCAGTTTGAAGACCGCGGTAAGGGTCACGCTGATGCTCTTTTTGCGGGTTCCTGTATTGTAAATGCCATAATCCGATACATCGGTGGAATAAGGCTCTGTGATCTGGAATACTCCGGCGCGGGCTTCTTGCAGCTTGCCCAGTTTGGTTTTAGCAGAACCAGAGATCTCAGTGGCACGAGCCAAAGCATCGGAAGTAGCCTCAGACAAGAGCTGCTGCTTCAATTCCGGCAGCTTGGTATAGAGATATTCCAGATTGGAGTTTTGTAACACCATCCCACGTTCAGCGAAGAAATCTGGATTCAGGGACAGCTCGCCGATTTTCTCCAGATCTTCTGAGAGCACAGTAATGCTCTGATTCAGGGTGTAGCCCACCATATTGCCATAGTTGTCATGTCTGGGGAAGCTGGTAACGGGCATCACACTTTGATCATCCTCCGGAATGCCCTGGGCACTCAGATAATTCTGGAAAGCCTTCAGATCGGCACTCATCCCTTTGTAGCCGCTACTCAGTTCCGCGGTTTCCACGTTTTTGGAAAAACTGAGATTCCACTTCACGAGATCAGATTCAAAGAGTTTGCTGGCATAACCCACCACTCTGAGGCTGGTAGCAGCTTGACGGCTCTGCCAGAAGAAGAGGGCAAAGATGCTGATCCCCACGATGAAGGCGATACCTAATATGGCAAGATGGTTTTTGGATTCTTTCATCCAAACGAGGATGCCCAGAACTACGAGAACCAGGATTAAAATGATGAAATTGGGCATGATAATCTCCTTTAATTGTTTTCTACAATAAGCCCCATCGGCGGCGCAGATACAGCTCCAGACAAAACGCCAGGATGAACAGACTGAGCACATACCATTTCTTGTATAAGGGCAAATCCCGGCTTTCAATACGCTCGATAATCTGGGCCGGGACAGGACTGTATGCCGCGTCAAACATGGTTTTTCCCCTGCTTTCGCTACTGATGTATTGTAGCAGCGGCAGATTGAAATCGAAATCACGGTCTTCCACCTTGCCCTTCGATATCAGAAAGCGACCACCACTCTTTTTCCCCGCTTCGTTGATCTCGAAGCGATATTGTCCGGGCTCAGAAATGTCGCTGACAAAGCTGTATTCACTGCCTTCCCGAGTCATAAAATCCCGGGTAAGTTCCTTGCCATCTTCGTTATAGATGGTGATCTGCGGATTCCCATCCAGATCCGTGCCGCGTATTTCATCTTCCGCTCTGAGGCGGATGCGGATCTCTTCACCCTGCAAATAGCTGCTCTTGTAGATCGCGGAATAGGCGCCCAAAGCCTTGTTACTGAGCCAGGTGAGGATATTCACCATCATCTTCTGATAGCCACCTTCCGGACTCTGCAGTTGCCAGCGCCAGAGATTCAGGATACTCATCCCCAGGCTGCGTCCTTTGGCCCCCTGGGCAATCACGATGGCGGGTGAATTCTGCGGATTATTCATGGTAGCAAGCACTTCTGAATTCTTTGTGGGGGTCACATAGTAATAATCCATCGGGGGCAGCTTTGCCGCATCTCTGATCAAGTCGCTGAGCATCTGATACTTCGTAGCTGCGTTGAGGGTGGTCACAAAGCCCTGATAGGGATTCAGGATGTTTGATCTCGTAATGGGGAGTATATCCGCCAGTTCTGCCAGAGGAAGACCCTGATACAAGATCCCCGCACCGCGGTTTACCGCATTTTTGATATAGGCGATGGTCGCAGCATCGGGACGCAATTTGCCATTATTGATCATCACAATCACCGCGGGCATGGCTCCAGACTCCAGAGAGACAGGCTTTTCTCCCTGTAACAGCTTTCCATCCTTGATCTGATAGGCTTTACTGTCCCAGCGGGGATTGCTGGCGATAGCGTCGATAATGAACTTGTTGTCCCAGGCCGGGGAATCCGAAAAGACCAGGATGTGTTCTTTTTCTGCCAGCACTTCTATCGCCCCGGGGAGATTGTTATTCCCCAGACGTTTTTCCTTATCCAGCGGCTGCATCTCCACCCTGTAGTTAAAGAAACCTACATTGGTGAAGCGATGAGTGAAATCCACGGCAATCTCTGTGTCGGGTTCCAGATTCACGTTTTGAGCTGCCACCCGGCTTTGCCCTATGAAGAGGTTCAGTGTGGCAGGGCCGCTGTAGTTACTGGCCTTCACCCGAGCCCTGAAAACCGTGGGTTCGTTGCGATAGGCATAGCGGTTGGCATCGATGGCAGAAACCTCCAGATCTGGTATGCTCTGTGCACTGGAGTCGGCCAATGTATGGACGGGAATGCCCAAACGGTTGATGATGCCGAGCTCTTCGTCCCTCAGCCAGCCATCGCTTGCCAGCACGATCGCCGCCACCTCATCCAGTCTCTCTTTCGCGCTCAGATCCTCAAAGGTCTTGGCCAGCAGGCTGTTATCTTTCGCTCCCTGCAAGCCATCAGCGAATGTGTAATCCTGCACATCATAGCCCGCATCACGATACTTCTCCCGCATTGGTTCGGCGATTCCTTTCAGGAATGCCCCTTTTGCCCCGCCCCGAAACTCCAGATCCATGGATGCGGAGTTATCGGTCAGAAAAAGCACTTTCGGAGCGATCCGGCGATGGCGCTGAAAGTGCAGAATGGGGCTGATAATGAGCAGGACGAGGATGTATAGCATCAAAGACCGCAAGCTCACCAAAAGGATCCGGCGGTTCTTGCTGATCTCCGGCTGCGGATGCAGATAGTAATACAGCGCCAAAAGGACGGGAAAGACGAGCGCGATAAGGTATTGCATCAGAAGCGAAGTCTCAATGATGTGGCCAGGGATACGCCCTTGGATTTATACCCTGGGAATATGCTGTTGTAGCTCTGAACTGCAATGCCAAACTCACTTACCCGGCTACGCAATCCGATGGAATATGAAGCCTTTAAGGGTATTTTGCTATTTGGAAACGAAAGCCCGAAACTCACGGGCATGAAAGACCATGGATGAGCTTCAGCAGCCATGGACAGCCTTCCAGTGTCGCTGGTAACGGCAGATTCCTTGAAGCCCTGCACCCAATCTGCAGAGACATCCACCGGCCCCAGGTCATACTTGGAGGCCAGGCGAAGCTCCATGGGCAAGGATGTGCCATAAGGATCAATCTCGATGGTTTCTTCTTCCAGTGTGTAGATATCATCATCGATACTGGCCACAAACACACTATCGATCGCCAGGGAGAAGTGCCGCTCTTCATTTGATCCCCGCCAAAGGATGTTGCCTCCGATATTGTCCAGAGAAAGACCTGCCTCCCATTGGGGCATGATCTGGCTATACATGGAGAGCATTCCTTTGAAGCCGAAACCGTAGGTGGACGACCTGATTATGGTATTCTGACGGGCGTTTACTCCGCCCTCGGCGTCGGTGCTGAATTCGGCAAGAAACTGGTTGGTCTCCAGATTGGCCATCCCGATAAGGGCGCTGAGTGAACCGCCCACTTTGATCAATGGGGTCCCTGCGGGCATGAAGGGAAGATTGTAGCCCCCAATCCCGTAGGTGACATCGGTGTAGGCCATGCCGGAGACGTTGTTTGAGCTCCTGGTAAAGCGGTAATGATCTTCAGTGTTGCCATAGAGGGCCAGACGCAAGATATCCTCCTGCGCTTTGGCTTTGGCAAAGACCCGGGAGGAGATGGACAAGGCCGCATTTGACATGGTGTAGCCATAGATGCTGATGCTGGCCTCACCGCTGACTGCCAGCTTGCCTTTCACATCCCTAAGCAGGCGTTCCTTATCGGCCGTAAAAAGAGTATCCCGCGAGACAAAGAAATTGTAAGTATCCAGATCCAACGCGTTGTTTGATATGGCAACAGCACTGTTTAGCCCAGGCAACCAATACTCGGTTCGTTCGCCCTTTTGCAGGCGGGCGGGATTCCAATAATTCGCCTCCACTCCAGTGGCGCGGAGCATATAGCTATCGGCAAAAAAGATCGATTTGGCGGACGGCATGGCGCTGATGGACAGCGTGAGGCTCAGGACTGTGAGCACTAGAATCAGCTTTCTCATTCCTCGTCCTCCACTCTGATCTTTGCGGCTATACTGCCCCTGATGGCGATGTAATCGTCGGTTCCTCCATGGATTTCAACGTTCGTAGCAGATTCATCAAGGCTGAACTTCCATTTCAGATAGACCTCTGCTTCGCTGAAGAGTTGCATCTCATCGTAGGACAGCGATAAACCCTCCAATTCCTGCCAGTCGGGATTGAGTGCGGCGGAACTGATGTGGACGCTCTTCATGAAGCCGTAGGTGTCGGGATCATTGGTATTCAGATTCGCCTGGTTACCAAAATAAGCATAAACTGTCGCTCCGATGGGAAGACGATTCTTCGCGCTAAGCTGCAGGGATGCTTCCCTCACATTGCGTCTGATGCGATCGCGGTTTTCCTCGGTGATTTCGATTACGCGGACGCTATCCACTTCGATGGGATAAGAATGCGGCGTGAAGATGAAGGGCGCGCTGAGAGTGTACTGCGCTACAATGTTATCATCCGAGGCAATGCTTCCGAGCCCGGAATTACTATCGATGATGAAGCCCGCGTCCACCACCTTGATATGCGTGGGCATTATCTGCAATAACTGGGATATATTATCATGCAGAACCAGTGTCGCGGTACCAGGGATAAGGCCATTGGCGGCAGGGATCCGGTAGTTGTTGCCATTATCGTCTTTGATCGGCACACGCCGCAATACATCACCGCGCCGGGCTTCAAAGTACCCCACAAACTCCACTTCAAAGCCCACATCATTCGTGATGTTCACCACAAGGGTCGCTTCGCTGAGGGTGATGGCCTGATCCAGATCGTATGGATAGTCGATATTCATCTCCACCGATGGATCCTCGGCGATCATCTCCAGATGGTTGATGCTGCCTTGAAACATGTCAAACTCAATCTCATCATTGAGCTGCAAGCCAAAATCCGCCACTGGGGTTCCCTGAGGGAGGCTGGATATGCAAGCCAGGGTTATATGCAGCGAATCCAGCGTGTGAGTGCTGTTTATCGTACCCAGAGAGTAGCCCGTGAGATCCATTACCACTTCATCGATAGTGGTATATTCCATCACCAGCGGGTTACCAGCGCTATCCTTGAAATCATGCAGAGTGACATTGATGGACTCCACATTTGGATTCACACTACCAAACTGATAACGCAGGATGCCATGGCTGATCCTACCATAGCTGATATCCACATTGTCGTTTGTATCGAGCAGGGGGACCGAGCTAGTTCCTTGTATCCCGCTCAGCAGGGGGATACCACTGATGTCGATCCCCGGATTCATGCTTACTGACGTCATGTTTTGAGTGCCTAGCTCACCGCTGGAAACCAGATGCATCAGGTCTCCATCATCGGTGATGATGTTTACGCTATCCACCAGATCAGACACATAGAATAGATCGTTGATCAGTGGCACTTGCAGATCCACGTCCCATACGGGAATGTTAAAATCTTTGATCTCGCACGCGCCAAGCAGGAGCATCAAAAACAACAAAATTGGTAATAGGTACTTCATACAAACCTCCTTATAGATTCTCTAAGAGATGGTACTGCACTTATCATCCAAGCAATTTCCATGCTTGATCTCTTCCAGAAAGCGGCAACCATGAGCCCGAAGCAATTGTAACTGCTTGGGCTCGAGATTGGCTTTGGGCTGCGTATTTCGGCAGATTTCCCTGATCAGGATCTCCTGCTTCACCAGTTCGCCAAAAGCGGGATGATAAGGCCCGCAGAGTACCTCACTATCAGCGATGTTTGAGGGTATGCCGTATTTGATTATCTTGATACCAGTCTCCCGGCAAAGCTCGGCGTAATCGGCACAAATCCGGATCGCTTCCTTCAGGCTAAGTGGTGTGTATCTTCCCGATTGGTATTGTATAGCCAATGGTGTATCTTTTATTACCACAAGAGGATACAGCCTAAGATAATCCGGCTTGATCATCAAGAGGATCTCCTGGTTTTGCGTAGTGGTACTGGCATTGCTGCCGGGTAAGCCCGGCATTAACTGTATCCCCAGACGGAAGCCATGTTCGCGGATCTGTTGGCAGGCAAGTCTTGCTTGTTCACTGCTATAGCCTCTTCCTGATGCTTCCAGCACTGCATCGTGCCAATCCTGAATACCCAGTTCTATCGTGCGTACCCGGTGCCGTGCGCAGTGCTCTAAAATGTCGTCAGATATAAAGAGCGGATGAGTGGAGATGCGAAAGGAGCTGTATTCGTCTAGCTCCTCGCCAATCTTGCCAAGGATGAGTTCCCGTTCTGCTTCACTGAAGGCAGTAAAACTACCTCCATAGAAGGCTACTTCTTTGTCCCGAGCTGGATTTCGCCGGATAAAAGCCCTCACTTCGTCCCGCGCAGCTTCGAGGTCGAAGGCTCCTGCGCCGCTAATCTTGCTCTGATCGCAGTACACACAGCGACCAGGACAGCCTTGCATGGGAATAAACAGAGGATAGATCAGGCTTTTATCCAGCTTCATAATTTATTCGGATTTGGTGATCTTCATCGGCCGCGCGATGTAGGAAGTATGCAGCAGTTTCCTGGCTTTTTCGCTATTTGGCGCACCCAGATACTCTTTGTATAGATTTTGGATCGAGGGGTTGTTGTGCGATTCCCGACGCTGGCAGCCTTCATCTTCTTTGTAGAGGCCTTTGGCGCGTGCCAGCCGGATACGGTTTGTGGAACGGTAAGGCTGTCCGCCTCCGCCCACACAGCCGCCGGGGCAAGCCATCACTTCCACAAAGTGATAGGGTGGCTCTTTGCCGGCTTGTTTGGCACTGCGGATTTCATTCATCAGCTTGGACACATTGCCCAATCCAGATGCCACGCCGATGCGGATTTCTTTGCCCAAAAGCTCGATCTTGCCTTTCTTGATGCCTTTGGCGCCACGCACAAAATCAATCTTCGGATCAGGCAATTCATTACCCGTGGCAAGAAAATATGCCGTTCTCAAGGCTGCTTCCATCACTCCGCCCGTGGCTCCGAAGATGGTGCCCGCGCCGGTGTATTCGCCCAGAGGATTATCTGCCACGCCATCTTCCAGGTGAGCCAGATTGATGCCACGTGTTTTCAGCATACGGGCCAGTTCACGGGTGGTAATGGTCAGATCCACATCTTTGTGTCCGCTGGCGTACATGTCGTCCATGCGCTCGATCTCATATTTCTTCGCCGTACATGGCATTACGGATACCAGGAAGATCTTGTTCGGATCGATTCCCATCTTCTCTGCCCAATAGGTCTTCACCATTGTGCCCACCATCTGATGTGGGCTTTTGGAGGAGGAGAACTGCGGGATTAGATCGCTGTGAAACTTCTCCAGATAATCCACCCAGGATGGGCAACAGGTAGTGATCAGCGGAAACTCCTCAGGATGTTTTGTGAAGATATGTACAAACTCGCTGGCTTCCTCCATGATCGTCAGGTCAGCCCCGAAGTTTGTATCAAACACATATTTAAAGCCCAGTTCGCGAAGGGCGCTGTACATCTTGCCCTTCACGTTCGTCCCCGGTTTCAGGCCAAACTCTTCGCCCAAGGCCACACGCACGGCTGGAGCTTCCTGCGCCACCAGTACCAGATCGGGATTGTCCAGCGCTGCCCACAAATCATCAGAATCATCAGCTTCATAGATCGCCGCCACGGGACAATGCGCGCTGCATTGACCGCATTTTACACACTCACTGCTTTCCAGTTTGCGATCAAAAGTAGGCCCCACAAAGGTTTCAAAACCGCGTTCACTACTCTCCAGAGCGTGTACATCCTGAATCTCGTTGCACACATAGGTGCAGCGTCCGCAATTCACACAATAAGAAGGATCCAGAGTGATCGATAGCGAGGATTCGTCGCGTCCCTTGTATTTACGGCGCACTTTCTTCAAATGCATGTGGCGAATTGCCAGTTCCTGCGCCAGATCCTGCAGCTCGCACCGGCCGTTTTTTATGCATTCCGGGCAGTTATTGGGATGATTGGACAGGATGATTTCCAGGGCTTCCCTACGCAGATCCAGCAGTTTCTTGCCGGTAGTCTTGATTTGCATACCCTCTTCACAAGGAGTGGAACAGGCGCGCACTGCTTTACCATTTATTTCCACCATGCAAACCCCACAATTGCCAAAGGCAGGAAGATCTTCATGGTAACAGAGGTGCGGAACTCTGTATCCCGCTTTGGTGCAGGCGTGCAGCACCTTGGTATTCCTCAGCACGCTTGTGGCTTTGCCATTGATATATACAGTTATCATAGTCTCTCCCAAAGGGTTTATTCTTGTTTGCCATTCTCCACAAGCCTTGATATTATGTCAAGCTTGGCCTTCCAAATCCAGCTAATTCTTGTTGGAAATGCTGGCAAAAAAAGACCTGCCCAAAGTAAGAGGCAGGTCTAGAAAAGCAATAATCGGCTTAACGCTTGAAGAAATAGTGAAGGCCAAACTGGAATTTCAGATTTGTAGTCTCATTGTCACCGCTGCCATCACCGCCCCAAGAACCAAATCCTATCTGGTAAGCTGCCCCACAATCGATGAAGACACTGGTACTAAGTGGAGCCAGCACCCCGATCTTAGGTTGAATGAATGTACCACTTACAGTACTCGTCCCAGATAACCATGAGCCATCATTACCAAAATCAATACTCTGCGATTGAAACTGCAGATCAGCGCCGGCATAGAATCTGTTAAAAAAGTGGCGAGCTCCAATACCTATCCCGACAATACTGATAGATTCATCATCTTGAGATTGGGATTCATATAGGAAGGTGCCATCTACACAGGTGTTTTCTGCTACAAAATATCCAAATAGGGGGGAGACTGAAATTGTGGTGAGAGTCTCTGCATCTGAATCTGCTTTATGCATGCTGAGTGAGGCAGTTCCGCCCACATCGACGGTTCCTTTCTCAAAGGCAAAAGCCGATGTGATGATCAACAGGGATGCGAAGATGAATAATACTTTCTTCACGTTAAACTCCTTTTCTTTTTTTTTAATTATCTTGTAGGCATAATATCTGTCAAGTATAATATCTTATTGGCATTCCCCTTTGACAATTCCCAGGATGAGCCAGACATCTTCCCCATTGCCCAGATGTACTCCACTCGAACCCCACTTGAACTCCACCCGAACCCAGTTCAGGAGGGATTCAAGTGGAGTTCGGGTAAAGTACGGGGCAGCAGGGGGCGAACGGGCATTCCCCCCAAAAACGGGGAATGATGTTCCTGCAGTGTCGCCCTCTAATACCAAGTTTACTGTGAAATGACATAATCAAATGGGGCATGGGGCAACGCCCCATACTTACAGGGTGGCGGGCTGGGAATAGATTATGTCATTTCAAAGTGGATCCTGTATAAAAGCCCCGGCAGGGGCGATACATGAGCCCGGGATGTGAACGCGGTTTTATGTCGCCCTCAGGGCTTCTTGAGACTTTATGGGCGTCTTCAATATCTGCATAAGCATGATAGTTCAGTATAAACGAAGGCATAGCATCGAAGTAAGACGAGATCTTTGGCAATTGAAGATAAGGCTGGATTAAAAATGGGGGAATGCCAAAGGAAAATCCTGCTTGACAGAATACCCCAGTCGGTTAGTATGTAATCAAAAAGATGCCTACGGGAGATCATAATGGCAGTAAATACCAAAACTGAGTATGCCTTACGGATTTTACTCGAGCTATCCGAAGCGCAAAAGATGTCTGCTCAGAAGATGTGCGATGCGCAGCAGCTACCCAAGAAATACATTGAGCACCTTCTGGCGCATTTGAAGAGTGCCGGTATCGTCAACAGCAGCCCCGGCAGCAAGGGCGGCTATGTTTTGGCAAAAGACCTTACTGATATTAGCTTTTTGGATTTGCTGAAAGCCATGGAAGATAATTCCTTCAACGCGGCTTGTGATCTCGACAGTCAACGCAGTTGCATGGGCGAAGGGTGTAACCTCACAGTATTCTTTGATATCTTGGGGCATAGACTACACGAAGTGTTTGCATCTTACACACTAGCAGATGTAAAGAGAGTGTGGAAGGAAGGTAAGTTATCATGAAACCGGGAGAAGTGTATCTGGACAATTGCGTAACCACAGCCACTGCACCGGAGGTGGTGGATGCCATGCTGCCGTATTTTACCGAGAAGTTTTGGTATCCTGGATCTTTTATAAGCACCGGAGAGAGCGCCAATGAGGCCATCGCAGGCTTTCAACAGGTAGTGGCAGAATCCATATCGGCAAATGCCGCTGAGATTCATTTTACCTCTGGCGGCACCATGGCAAACAACATCGCCATCAAGGGTTTGGCCTCTGCCCTCAAGGGTGGGCACGCGATCTGCAGCGTGGTAGATTATCCTGATCTTTTGACAAACGCCGCCTACCTGGAAAAGCAGGGATTTGAGGTTAGCTATCTCTCTGCTGATGCAGAAGCCAGGATAGATCTAAATGAACTCAAAGC
>JAGOKK010000008.1:28815-38480 GCA_017994635.1 Candidatus Cloacimonadota bacterium
CACGGATCCATGAAGTTTACCATATCACGATATACGACAAAGGAACAGCTTGACTATACCGTGGAAACACTGGCCCATATAACCGAAGAACTGCGCTCGCGTAGTCCGCTATACACCGCTCTAAAGAATCAGGAGAAATAAATGCAGTATTCACAGAAAGTATTAGACCACTTTATGCACCCCCACAACGTGGGTAAAATGGAAAATCCCGATGCTACGGCCACCGAAGGCAGCCCCTCCTGCGGCGATCAAGTGACGGTATATCTCAAAGTGGATAAAGATACAAAAGTAATAGACGACATCAGCTTCCTTTCCTACGGCTGCGCATCCAACATCGCCACCGCTTCCATCATCACTGACCTGGCCAAGGGTAAGACCCTGGACGAGGCAAAAGCCATCACCTGGCGCGATGCGATGGAAGCTTTGGACGGTTTGCCGCCGGTGAAGGTTCACTGCTCCGTATTGGCAGCGGACACTCTGCAGACCGCGATCTCGAATTATGAGATTGCCAACGGGCTCAAGGAAGTGCCCAATTTTAGCAAAGAAACCATCATTGAAGAGCTAAAAAAGATCATCTATCCTAAGGTCGGCGAGGATATCGTAAGCCTGAAGATGGTAAAATACGTGGGTTTCAGTGAAGGTGAAGTCCTGATCGACATGAACATGCTTTCTTTTGATAGCTGGCGCGACAACGTGGCTGAAGAGATTCATGAACACCTGGAAAAGTACCCTGAGGTAAAGAAGATCCAGATCAATTTCCCGTGAAGCTGCAGCTCATCTCTGGTTTTTTCCTTGCCATAAATTAGCTGGCGACAAAGACTGCTCACACTAGGAAGAAATCTAGAAAAGGAGGCCTCAGATGATCCAGTATTTCAAGATTGCTGAGCAGCGTTTTGTGCCTGCACTCGCTATTGACGAGGCCTTTTGGGTACATCTGGAAAGTCCGGATGGGGATGAGATCAAGAGTTTGATCGCCAAATACGATCTCCCCGATGACTTCATCACAGACCTGCAGGACGCCGATGAGAATTCGCGTATGGAATATGACGCCGAGGCAATGCTGATCATCCTGAGAGTGCCGATTTATTACCGTCACCGTTCCGCCTCCGTCAGCTTCGCCACTGCACCTCTGGGCATCATCGTGATCCCAGACAAGGTGATCACAGTGTCGTTTTATGAAAACGAGATTTTGACCCAGTATCTGGATGGGAAACACCGTCCCTTCCACATCACGCAGCAAAGCTTTCTGCTCTCCATCAATTTGCGGGCTGCGATGTACTTTCTAAAGTTTCTCAAAGAGATCAATCGCCGTACGAACAACATCGAGAATGAACTGCATCAATCGATGCGCAATAAGGAACTGATCCGCCTGCTCCGGATGGAGAAATCACTGGTCTTTTTCAATACCTCGCTGAAATCGAACGAGATCATCCTGGAACGTATGCAACGCTCGCGCTGGCTCCAAAACGATCCCGATGCCGAGGATATGATCGAAGACGTGATCATCGAAAACAAACAGGCCATCGAAATGGCCAATATCTACAGCAGTATCCTGTCAGGGATGATGGACGCCTTTGCCTCGATCATCTCGAACAACCTGAATGTGGTGATGAAGTTTCTCACCTCGATCACCATTATTTTGGCGCTGCCCACACTGATCGCCAGTATTTACGGGATGAATCTGGATTTGCCCCTGCAGCAGAATCCTCACGCTTTCTTCCTGGTTATGAGTGCCGCTTTGGTACTATCGGTGCTGCTGGTGATCATCTTTATCCGAAAGAAGTATTTCTAAAGGAGAAAAACATGTTTGTACTAAATGTAACCGATAGCTTCTCCGCTGCGCACCGGCTCTGCGGATATAAGGGCGCGTGTTCCAATCTGCATGGGCATAACTGGAAAGTCCGCGTGGGAATTGCCTGCGACACTCTGGATGAGATAGGCATGGCCCTGGATTATGGCATCATCAAGAGTATCTTGAAAGAAATTCTCGATCTCCTAGATCATGAATATCTGAATGATCTCACCCTTTTGGAAGGCCAAAACCCCACTTCAGAGAATCTCGCCCGTCTGATCTTTGAGAGTATGAAAGAGGGACTGAAGCCCTACTCTGCCACGATTAAAGAAGTAGAACTCTACGAATCCGAACGCAGCAGCGTGCTATATACTGATGCTTAGAATCGTGGAATCCTACTATGTAAAAAGCGCGGTGGAGCCTGCCGATTATCCGGCATCAGCGTATCCGGAATTTGCCTTCGCAGGCCGCAGTAATGTGGGTAAATCCTCCCTGATAAACCTGCTGACCAATCATCACGGACTCGCCAAGACTTCTGGCACACCTGGCAAAACCCGGCTGCTGAATTTCTTCCTCACCCGTTACAAGCTGGATGACAAAGAGGATACTGGCTTTATGCAGCTCACCGATCTTCCGGGTTATGGCTTCGCAGAGGTCAGCCAGAAAGAACAGGAAAAATGGCGTGTGATGGTAAACAAGTATTTCGAGCAACGCAGCCAGCTGAGAGGAATCTTTGTACTGGTGGATATTCGGCACGAAGCTGATAAAAAAGATATCCTGATGCTGGATATGCTGCGGTTGCGCGAGATTCATCACTGCGTGATCGCCACCAAAGCAGATAAGATCCCGAAGACTAAACAGAAGAAGGTGCTGGCCGATCTGGCCAAAGGTCTGGGACTGCGCAGCGAAGCCATCTATGCCGTATCTTCGCTGAAAAACACTGGCATGGAGAATATCGTAAACTATCTGGAAACGCGCATCTAAGAGATATCGGGATCATGCAGGACCGCTTTGATATTATCGTCATCGGCGCGGGGCACGCGGGTATAGAAGCCGCTTTGGCTGCGGCACGCCGTGGGGCTGATACTGCGCTCTTTACCATCAAACTGGAAGCCATCGGCAGAATGAGCTGTAATCCCTCCATCGGAGGTCCCGCCAAAGGACATCTGGTGCGCGAAATTGACGCACTCGGCGGAGAAATGGCGCGTGTGGCAGATCTCTCTGGTATCCATTTCCGCATGCTAAATCGCAAGAAGGGGCCTGCTGTGTGGGCGCCCAGGGCGCAAAACGACCGCGCCATGTACTCCGCGCTAATGCGCGAAGTGGTGGAAAACACAGCAAATCTGAGATTGATCGAAGCTGACGTGGCAGCGTTGATCGTGCAGGATGGCGAAGTGCACGGATGCGTCAGCCTGATCGGACGAGAGTACACAGCACGAAAAGTGATCATCGCTTCCGGAACTTTTTTGAAAGGGACCATCCATATTGGTTCCCGAAGCTTTAGCGGTGGACGAAGCGGCGAACCGGCCTCCGATCAGCTCTCACTTCACTTGAAAGACCTGGGACTGCAGGTAAAGCGGTTCAAGACGGGAACTCCCCCCAGAGTGGATCTGCAGAGCCTGGATTACTCAGCCTTGGAAGCCCAGGAAGGGGACGAGAATCCCCGGGGCTTTTCCTTTTACCGCGATATCCCCGTGCGCAATCAAGCGCGCTGCTACATCACCCGCACCACGGTGGACACACATGCCATCATCAAAGAACATATCCATGAATCTGCGCTGTACTCCGGCATCATTCAGGGCATCGGACCCCGCTACTGCCCCTCCATCGAAGATAAGATCGTGAAGTTTCCTGACCGGGACAGCCATCAGGTCTTCATCGAACCGGAAGGTTTGCACACTCACGAAGGCTATGTAAACGGCGTTTCCACCAGCCTGCCGGCATACGTGCAGGAACAGATTATTCACAGCATCCCCGGTCTGGAACAGGCAAAGATCATGCGTTATGCCTACGCCATCGAATATGACTACATTGATCCCTCGGAGCTGAAATCCTCGCTGGAGTGTAAAAGCATCTCCGGCTTGTATCTGGCGGGACAGATCAATGGTACTTCCGGCTATGAAGAAGCCGCTGCGCAAGGTCTGATGGCCGGCATTAACGCCAGTCTGGCCCTCGAAGGTAAAGAACCAGTAATCCTTTCCCGCAGTGAGGCATACATCGGAGTATTGATCGACGACCTGGTAACAAAAGGCACTAATGAGCCTTACCGGATGTTTACCTCCCGAGCAGAGTACAGGCTGCTATTGAGACAGGATAATGCCGATGAACGGCTGGTGCCTCTGGGCAGAGAACTGGGACTGGTGACCGACGATCGCTGGCAGGCATTCAAGCGAATGCAAAGCATCAAAGACCGTGAAATGGACTATCTGCAAAACACCAAATGCTTGCAGCATCCATCGCTGAAGGAACCGACCAAACTAGCGCAGTTGTTAAAACGACCAGACCTCAGCCTGACAGACCTCTGCGCTTATGGATACCAGATCCCTGACGATTTTAGCCCTGAGATCCAGGAACGAGTGGAGCTGGAGATCAAGTATTCCGGCTATCTCGCCCGTATGCATGAAGAACTGGAACGTCACAGAAACGCGGAGGATTACGCCATCCCCGAGCATGTGGATTATCACCAGATCCACGCTCTGGCCTATGAAGCCAGGGAAAAGCTAAGCCGCATCCAGCCCCGCAGTATTGCTCAGGCCATGCGCATCCCCGGAGTGAACTACACGGATACTTCAGCGCTTTTGATCTGGCTGAAGAAAAACCGGCATCAGATGCCGGACTAAGCTGTAAACCTTTGGATGAGAAGGAGCTAACACCATGAAAAGCTATGCGATTATCCCCGCCCGATATGCATCCACGCGCTTTCCCGGTAAACCTTTGGCGATCTTGAGGGGAAAGCCGATGATTCAGCATGTGTATGAAAACGTGATGGCTACAGGACTCTTCAATGATGTCTTCATCGCCACCGATGACCTGCGCATTGAAGCCGCGGGCGAGACATTTGGAGCGACCGTAATACTTACAGACAGTAATCTACCCAGCGGCACTGACCGCGTGGCAGCACTATGCGAGACGCTGGAACCGGATAGCATCATCCTGAACGTGCAGGGCGATGAACCACTGATCAGCAAAGAGCCGCTGGCCGCTCTGCTAAAGTGCTTTGAGGATGAACAGGTACAGATGGCAAGCCTGATGACCCCCGTAAAAGCCGCTGAGGATCTGACCAATCCCAATATCGTAAAAGTAGTGTGCGACAGCATGTCCGACGCTCTGTATTTTTCGCGCAGCCCCATCCCTTTTGATCGGGATGGATCTGGGAATGTGCCATATTACCGCCACATCGGGGTTTATGCCTTTCGTTATAAGTGTCTCTTGGATTTTGTGGCATTGAGCCCTGGAAGACTCGAGCAGATCGAAAAACTGGAACAGCTCAGAGCTCTGGAACACGGCATTCCCATCCGCATGGTGATTACCGATTATCAAGGCATCGGCATCGATAGCCCGGAAGACCTGAAAAGAGTGGAAACACTAATGGAGAACAAGGCATGAAGAGATTTATGCTTGGCCTGGGCCTACTCTCCTTCGCCATGCTTGGTGCAACCCCGCTGAGGATTTTGCACACCAACGACAGCCATGCAGCATACGAGGCCGGACGCAATGGAATTGGCGGGTATCTGGCACTGGAATATCACCTCAATCAGGCCAGAGGCGAGGTGCAGAATTCCCTGTATCTGGACGCCGGGGATATGCAGACCGGGTCCATCTTTTCCTCCATGGATTACGAGGGATTGCTTGGGGGTGCCATCCTCCAGGTATTCGGCCAATTGGGGCTGGACGCTGCAACCCTGGGCAATCATGAGTTTGACGTCAGTTATGAACACTCAAAAGCCCTGGTCAATACTGCGCCCTTCCCCTACCTCAGCGCCAATCTCTACGATGCTGATGGCCGGAGCTTTGGCCGGGATGAGTACCTGATCCTGGAACGGGGCGATCTGAAGATCGGAGTGATAGGCCTCACCATCGAAAGCCTGCCGCTACGCGTGAAATCCGAGAATGTAAAGAACCTCACCATAGTTCCCTACAAAGAAGCCGTGGAAAGTCTTTTAACAGAAGTAGATGCGCAAAGCGATCTTGTGGTGCTGCTTACACACAATGGCTTTGATGCCGACAGTCTGCTGGCAACAGAACTGGATGATCGGGTAGACCTCATCATCGGAGGGCACTCCCACCTTGCCATCCCTGAGCCCATGCGGGTGAACGGCATCTACATCCTCTCCACCGGCAGTCATTTACAAAACCTGGGAGTAGCGGATATGGAGGTCGAGAACGATCGGATCGTCAGCTTTGACAACCGGCTGATCCCGCTGACCGCCGCTCCGATAGATTATTACAGCGAATTGGGCGATTTTCTGATCCGCAGCGTGGGAGAATTGGAAAGATCACTGGCTCAAACTGCCGGGACGCTGCCCTTTCCTTTTGAGGTGGATAAGTTTAGCGTTACGCGGGGATCGCAATGGGTAGCCGACGCTTTGCTTGCCGAATATCCGGAAGCGGAGATTTCCTTCATCAATAATGGCGGTTTGCGTAAACACCTGCCTGCAGGAGCAGTCACTCTTCGCGATCTGCATGAATACATCCCCTTTGGCAATACCGTAGCCTTCTTTGAATGCCGGGGCAAGGATATCCTTACCGCGCTGGCCATCAACCGGCAGAATGCCATCGACAAGCCCTACGACATCATGAGTTCATCCATATCAGGCTGGGTTGATGCCCCACTCGACCTGCAAAACCTCTTTGTAAGTGGAAAAAGCATCGAAACGGAGCGCGTTTACAAAGTGGTAAGCCACGATTACATCATCAGTCAGTGGGATAAGTATCTGGGCTTCATGCCCCAAAATGCCTACGACAGCGGCGATCTCTTTTTGGATGCCATTATTCATCAGGTGGAAGAGCAGCTAAAATAGGGCTCAGGGGACAGCCTGTAAAGTGCCTATCGCGGTTCGCATTTCCTCTGCAGCCGGCTTATTCTGTGCTCCAACTCCACGATCGTCTTGTGGCTGAGCATATAGCGTCCCTTTTCTAACTGCAGGAGCCGCTCTGCCACACCAAGAGCAGCGTGATAGTCCTTTTTCTTTTCCAGAGCCTTGGCATACTCCAGCATTGAGGGTGGGTGCTGTAAATCGCAGGCGATGCCAAAGCTATCCATTGCGTCATCCGTCGCGCCTTCCTTTTTGTATATCATCCCCAGATCGTAGAGCACTTCGCAGCGGATATCGCCCGCTACGATCAGATCCACCAGGATGCGCCTGGCGATGCCATGCCGATTTTGGCTTTGATAGAGCTTGGCCAGGGCATGGTAATCTATGCGGGTATCCATGCCTCCGAGCGGAGGATATGCACAACTGCCACAGATCAGGGTAAACAGCGCAGCCGTGTGCAATATGTCATGATGGTTGTGGATAAAGACGCGTTTGATCATCTCGGCTTCGCCGGTCATCAGATAGTGAAAATAGCTCTGCGGAATGTCGCTGCCTTCAATGTCCAGTTCTTTGTCCCGGATGTGCCCCAGCACGTAGTATTCGATGGTCTCCAGGGCACAAGAGGGCAGCTTGCGCTTCCACAGCCGGCGTGCCAGATGCAGCAGATCCAGATGCTCCATTTGACGGAGATCCAGCCAAATCTGATGGTAGAGCAGGCGGGATTCCAGCACCGGTACATCGAAGCTCTTCCCGTTGAAGGTGATCAACATACTGCGCGTTTCCACCAGCTCGCGCAAGCGATCCAAAGAGTGCTCCTCGGCTTCAGGATCGGGAAGGAATATCTGCTCCACTATGAACTCATTCTGCTGGTAGTAACCCACTCCGATCATGATGGCGATGGTGCCCCCACGTCCCAGACCGGTGGTTTCCAGATCCAATACCAGGATGTCTTCCATGGCTCTGGCTTTATCCTTATCCAAATGCGCCCAATCGAGCACCAGATCAGGAATTTCCTCAGGATACAGCGGCAGATTATCAATTTTGGTGGCCATGGGATAAGCTTCTGAAGTATAGAAGTAAGGATCGGATTCGTGAGCGCTGAATTCTCCTCCAATATTGCGGACCAAGCTAAGCCGAAGCAGCTCTTTAAGCTCCGCTGAGTAGAGATCGCGATCTTGATTCATGTCCGTCATGGCAACTCCAAAAGAAAGGGGCGAGATTGTATCGCCCCTTATCGATCTATCTAGCCTGGCTGGATTAGCGACAGGATGACGCTGCCACCAGGGACTATATTATGTGACCTTTACCCACACCGCGTACTTTGCAGCCCAGGCCTTTGAACTTATTGATGGTCTCATCGCTGAGGAAGTTTGAACAATCCACGATCAGAGGACGCTTCTTGCTCATATGCACCAAAGCTTTGGGTTCCAAAGTCTTATACTGATCGTGTCCCACAGCCATAATCACCACATCGGCATCTTCCAGAGTACCGGCAATGTCCTTTTCCACGGTAACCTCTTCCAATTCGTCCCAATGCTCTACATAAGGATCATGAGCGCGAACAACGGCCAGATCCTTGCGCAGGAACTCCACCAGGGTCTTGGAAGGGCTGTGACGGGTATCACCCACGTTTTCAAGATAGGATACACCCAGTACAGCAATCTTGAGATTCTTCAGCTCTTTATATTCGCGTTTGATGATCTCAATGGTATGCAGGGGCATGGTGTCGTTGATATTCACGCTGTTGATGGCCACAGAAAGCTGTCCTTCCACGCCAAAGAGAGCGCCCATTGCCCAGTTTGCCAATACAGGATCTTTGGTCAGGCAGTATCCACCTACGCCGAGGGATGGACGAAGGAGGTTGTCATGAGTACCTTTACGTTTGCGGATTGCATCGCGCACCTTGAAGATGTCCACTCCGATTTGTTCGGCAAAACGTGCCCATTCCAGAGTGAGGGCGATGTTTGTGGCACGATAGCTATTCTCCATGGTCTTGGAAAGTTCGCTGGCATTGGTGCTGTCCAACTGAGTAAGAGGGTAGTTTTCCACGTCCAGTACGTTGCTGAGGAACTCACGGCACAGCTCAATGCTCTTCTGGTTCACACCGGAGAACACGCGCCAGAAATCGCGAATGGAGGATACATACTTAGCTCCTGGCATCACTCGCTCATAAGAATGTGCCACCAGAGGGGGATTGGCTACGATGTCGATGCCGCGCTTGGTAAACTCTTCTTCCAGAATGGGTTTTACCACTTTTTCACAGGTTCCCGGAGGCACAGTGGTTTCCACCAGTACCATGCAGTCGGGGCGAATGTGTTGACCTAGCATGCGAATCCCTTCACGGAAAGCTGTGATGTCGCAATACCCCTTTTCAGCCTGACCAAAAGCGGGCTTGGTGGCATCGAGCTGAATATCCACTACTACCACATCGACCAAACTGTACACGCTGTCTTCACTGGTGGCGCGGAAATTCTTCTTTTCCACCACAGTGCGATGGAAGATCTCCGGAACCTCCGGATCAGATGAACTCACCGGCGGGACTCCTGTGTTTATCACCGGGACTTTCCAGTATGACCTTTTGGATGCACGTTGATGTCCATGAACATAGTAAATTGGTTTCCCGTCCTTATCCGTGGCATCGGCCACCACGCTTGCCATCACGCAACCTACAAAGCCCAGACCTTGTACAGCTACGATTTTGCGGCCCATGGCCCGTTGCTCATCTGTAATCTTCTTCAGAAGCTCGCGTTCTTTTGCATTTTCTTCTTCGGTGGGGAGAGGATATTCTCTGCCATCGGGGGCGATTGAGACTTTTAGCATATTCCCATTTCTCCTTT
>JAGOKK010000091.1 GCA_017994635.1 Candidatus Cloacimonadota bacterium
TCCTGGGAATCACTGGAGAGGCCTTTGTCTTACCGCCTTGTCGAGTTATTCTATCCTTAGCTGCAAGACAATGTAACCCTGGGAGGATATGATGGAAGAGCTGAAAAAACAGAAGACCCTGATCCTGAACGATAAGGACGCTAAGGCCCTGCGCGAAAAGGTGCGGCGCTACTTTCACGCCACCTATAGCATCGACGAAAAGCTGTATGAACTGCTGGCGGATGATGCTGCCTTTTACCTGAGACCGGATCCCCTGCGGCACCCCCTGGTCTTTTATCTGGGGCATACCGCAGTGTTTTATATCAATAAACTCAATATCGCCGGGATCATCTCAGAGCGGATCAATCCGGCTTTTGAATCGATGTTTGCCGTGGGTGTGGACGAAATGAGCTGGGACGATCTGAATGACGCGCATTATGACTGGCCTGCCATCCCCAGGGTGAGAGAGTATCGCGATAAAGTGCGCAGCTTCGTGGATGATCTGATCTCCAAGCTTCCTGCTCCCGAAGGGGGCATCACCTGGGATAGCCCATGGTGGGCGGTGATAATGGGCATCGAGCATGAAAGGATACATCTGGAGACATCGTCCGTCCTGATCAGACAGATGCCGCTCCAGCGTTTACAGTCCATGAATTTCTGGAATATCTGTGAAGATAGCGACACGGCTCCCCAGAATGAGCTGCTGCCGGTGAAGGGAAAAGAGATAGAACTGGGTAAGGACTATACAGATCCGCTCTATGGCTGGGACAACGAGTATGGCAAAAAGAGCTACATTATTCAGGACTTTCAAGCATCACGCTTTTTGGTATCCAATGCCGAGTACAAGCAGTTCATCGATGCTGGCGGATATAACGCTCAAGAGTACTGGACTCCCGAGGGATGGGCATGGAAAAGCTATGAGAAGGCAAAGCATCCCCGCTTTTGGGCGAAAGGAGAAGAAGGTGAATACTTCCTGCGCACGATAGCCGCCCTGGTTCCCATGCCCTGGAATCACCCCGTGGAAGTGAACTATCTGGAGGCCAAGGCCTTTTGCAATTGGAAGGCCAAGATGACGGGACTGCCCATCCGCATGCCTACTGAGGCGGAGTGGTACGTGTTGCGCGATGGATATCTGGATACCGATCTGCCGTATTGGGACAAGGCTCCGGGTAATATCAACCTGGAATACTGGGCATCCGCCTGTCCTGTTGATCGCTTCGCTTTTGGCGAGTTTTATGACATCATTGGAAACGTGTGGCAGTGGACAGAAACCCCCATTGCCGCGTTCCCGGGCTTCAAGATCCACCCTTATTACGACGATTTCAGCGTTCCAACGTTTGATACCCGCCACAATCTGATCAAGGGCGGCAGCTTCATCTCCACAGGCAATGAAGCCATCCGCGATTCCCGGTATGCCTTTCGCCGTCACTTCTATCAACATGCCGGATTCCGGTATATCAGCAGCCCCATGCTGGTGGAAGCTGAAGACAATCTCTATGAGGATGATCCCTCCATTGTCCCGTTCTGCGATCTGGATTGGGGATCGGACTTTGCTCTTTGGCTGATCGACAGCTTCCGGGATCATCTTCCAGACCTGAAGGACGGAAATGCCCTGAATCTCGGCTGCAAAACCGGAAGGGTAAGCTTTGAACTTGCCCGTTACTTTACCCACGTATCCGGTCTGGACAGCACAGCCCGCATCATACAATTGGCAGCGCGCATCAAGGAAGAAGGGTTCATCCGCTACATCGAGCAGGAAGAGGGAGAAATCACCTCCATAGCGGAGCATTCTCTCAAAGAGAAGGAACTACAGGACTATGCAGCCCGAGTGGAATTCTGGCAGGCCGACAGCTCCAATCTGGCCCCCAAGTATGATGGCTACGACTTCGTGCTGGCGCTAAATACCCTGGAAGAAGCAATCGATCCCTCTCGCTTTCTCAGTATCATCCCAGAGCGGATGAAGAGCGGAGCCTACCTGGTGATAGCCGACGCCTTTCTCTTTAAGGCGGCACCCCCCCCAGCCAGTATCCGTAAAGCTGGAGAACCATACCGTAGCTGGGATTGGCTAAAGGAAAGTATGGTAGCAGATTTTGAATTGGTGGCTGAACCCAAAGACGTATGGCAGCCCCTTCGTCAGAGCAACAGGTTGTATCACAGCCGGTTATTACAGGTAAGTGTATGGCGCAAAAAGCATTGATCTACCTGATGCTGTTCCTCCCGCTATTGGTAGTGGCACAAACCATCACCATTGGCAATGGAGGTGTGCTGCATCAGGGTTTGCCGCTGGAGCCAGCAGCGCGTTTTTCTTACTCCCAACAGCTTTTTTACGCTGCCGAGATTGACCACAGTGGCAGCATCACTCACCTCGGCTTCAATTACAATATCAATAGCAACGTGTTTTACGAAGCCAATAAGCATCTCAGCATCTATATGGGACACAGCGTTTTGAACACGCTAGAGGATTGGGTGAGCATCCAGAGTATGGTGAATGTCTATGATGGCGTACTGAGCCTGGATGGCTTTGATGCGGGGCTTCCCGGCAGCGGTTGGCTGATGATCCCCTTACAGACGCCATTTAACTATGATAGCCTATACAATCTGATCATTGCCGTTGATGAGAATAGCGACGCTTCTGGCAATACTGCTGACGATTTCTTTTGCCATTCCAGCGCCGGTTTTCGCGCTCTGCAGTGTCAAAGCCCGAGCATAAATCCCGATCCGTTGAATCCCGCTCTCCCCGCCACGCAAAAAGAGCATTTGAGCAATATCCGCCTGGTCTTTTCGGGATCACCGGACGGGCCGCAAAACCTTCACGGAGAGTACAACGACGGAGCGGTAGTGCTGAATTGGGATGCCGCCACAGCGGAGGATTTTGCCGCATACCGGATCGTGCGCAACGGCAGCTTCCTGGCAGAAAGCACTACAAACAGCTATACTGATTCTGATGTTTCACCTGGCAACACTTATCATTACCTCGTGCAGATCCGCTATCAGGACGGCAGCATATCCGGTTCGTCAAATAGTGTTTCCGTTGCCATCCCTGAAGAAGGCACTATTTATCTCATCTCGGAGAGTTTTGAGTCTTGCACTGCCTTCAATGGAAACGTTCCCGGCTGGCAAAATCTGGATCTGGATGCTTCCCTCACCTGGGGTTGGGATACGATCGATTTCCCCGGCGAAGGCGATGCTATGGGCTGGCTGGTCTTTGCCCCCAATCTATGCGAGCCTCCGCTCACCGAGATCTGCGCTCACTCCGGCACCAAGATGCTGATGGCCACTTCGAGCATGACTCCCCCCAATAACGACTGGATGATCTCTCCCTATCTGCATTTGGGGCAGAATGCCACCCTCACTTTTATGGCACGTTCTCTCACCGCAGCTTATGGTCTGGAGCGGCTCAGAGTGTTGATTTCTCCCGCTAGCAGCAATCCCGATTCCTTCAAGACCCTGCACTCCGAGAATTTCCTGGCGGTACCCTCGAGCTGGACCGAGTATAGCTTCGATCTCAGCCAATACGCGGATCAGGACGTCTGGCTGGCGCTAAACTGCGTATCCCTGGATGCCTTTGCCCTGTTTGTCGATGATATCTTGCTCAGCAGTGAGGGTGGCCATCTGGATGCCACTGATGATCTTGTCCCCTCTGTAAAAGTGCGGAATTACCCCAATCCAGCCCGCAAGAGCTTCACTTTGGTAGCGGACAGCTTCTTTGCAGCAGACATTTACAACCTCAAAGGACAAAGGCTGCACCAGATAAAAGGGGTCAAACGCTTTGACAGCTCCGCCCTGACACTTCCCGCGGGGCTATATCTGATTCGCATAAAAGATGGGGACAAAAGCTATACCATCAAACAGGTGGTTTTGCCCTGAATGAGCGGAGTAGAGGACTACCTTGAGCGCTTACTGGAAGATAAGCGTTACGCTCAAAACATTGTCTCCACCTCCATAAAAGAAGCTCGCGACGCTGAGTATCGCGACTTCCCGGAAGGCTTACATCCCGCTCTGATCAATCTATCCCAGAGCCTTGGCCTGAACAGGCTTTATGCGCATCAAGCAGAAGCTATCTCGCTCGCCTTGCAAGGTAAAAGCGTGGTTCTGAGTACAGGGGTGGCCAGTGGCAAAAGCCTATGCTAC
The DNA here is from genome assembly GCA_017994635.1 of Candidatus Cloacimonadota bacterium. Lineage (GTDB taxonomy): Bacteria > Cloacimonadota > Cloacimonadia > Cloacimonadales > Cloacimonadaceae > UBA5456. The sequence goes on from JAGOKK010000091.1 coordinate 4,111, forward strand.
CAATTGCCGATCCTGCACAGTCTGCTGGAGGATCCCAGGCAACGTGCACTACTGCTCTACCCCACAAAAGCGCTGGCGCAGGATCAGGCTCACAAGCTAGGCGAAATGGCAACCATATTGTACAAACAGAGCAAAGTGAAGATTCTCAGTGGCATTTACGATGGCGACACCCCCACTTCCGACCGCTCGCGCATCCGCAGCAAGGCGCAGATCATTTTTAGCAATCCAGATATGTTGCATATGGGCATATTGCCTCATCACAGCATGTGGACCGCCTTTCTTTCCCATTTGAGATACGTGGTGATCGACGAAGTGCATTATTACCGCGGCGTATTCGGTTCCCATTTTGCCAATGTGATCCGTCGCCTGAAGCGGATCTGCAAAGTGTATGGCGTGAAGCCGGTATTTATCTGTACTTCTGCCACACTGGCAAATGCGCGTGAAATGGTGGAAGAGCTTTTGGGCGAGGAACTTATGCTCATCGATCATGATGCGTCTCCTGCGGGCAAAAGGATCAATCTCATCTACAATCCCCCGTTGGTGGATGCTGATCTGGGCATCAGGCGCGGAAGCATCGCGGAATCTGCTTCCCTGGCCCGTCTGCTGTTGCGATATCCCCTGCAGGGCATAGTCTTTTCCGTCACCCGGCGCAGTGTGGAAATGCTCTTGCTTTCAGTGGGCGAAAACGCAAAGGACAGCGTAGCCAGCTATCGTAGCGGATATCTACCCTCAGAGCGGCGTCAGATCGAATCGGCCCTGCGTGAGGGAAATCTGCGCATCGTGATCTCCACCAATGCGCTGGAGCTGGGGATCGATATCGGCGGCCTGGATGTGGCGATCATAAACGGCTATCCTGGCAGCATCTCTGCTGTGCGTCAGGAAGCAGGCAGAGCCGGACGCAAGGCCAATAGCGCGCTCTGTGTTTTGTTGGCTGCCGCAAACCCCCTGGATCAATACATCTGCCGCCATCCAGAGTACCTTTGGGACAATAACCCCGAACACGCTCTGATCGATCCTGATAACATGGAAATCCTGCTCAAACACCTACATTGCTCGATCAGCGAATTGGCCCTGCGGGACGACGAGGATTTTGGCACGCTCAAGGCCGTAGCGCTTTGGGGCTATCTCTCCATCCTGGAAGAAGATGGCAAGATCCGCAAGATCGGCAACAAGTATGTGGGCATCCTGGATAGCTATCCCGCTGCGGAAGTATCTCTGCGAAACACCAGCAGCCAGTATCAGATCATGGCGGAGGGCGAATGCATCGCCTATGTGGATGAAGCCAGTTCGCAGTGGATGACCCATCCCGGAGCGATCTATCTTCATAGCGGGGAAAGCTGGATCGTGGACGAGCTGGACGCTGAGAGAAAGCTGGTGGAAGCATCTCAGATCAATGCGGATTACTATACCCAATCCATGCAGGAAAACGAGATCTCTCTGGAGGAGTTGCTAGACGCAAAAAGCCTGACTCAAGGCAAGAAGTATCTGGGCCGTGTGCATGTCCACACCACAGTAACGGGCTTCAAAAAGATCCGCTTTGGCAATCAGGAATTGCTTGGAGTACAAGAGCTCGATCTGCCTACCAGAACCCTGGATACTGTAGCATGGTGGCTGGCTCTATCACCATCTGCGGTGGAGAATATCCGCCGGAAGGGACTGTGGAATAGCGATCCCAACGATTATGGCAAGGATTGGCCCAGACTAAGGCAGAAGATCAGAGAGCGCGACGGCTTCGCCTGCTCATCCTGCCAAAAGAAGGAAAACGGTAATGCCTTTGATGTGCACCACGTGATCCCCTTCAAAAAGTTCGTTTCGGTGGAAGAGGCTAACAGCCCCGAAAACCTGGTGACCCTATGCCCCCGCTGTCACCACTTGGCAGAGCAGCAAGTCCGCATCCAGAGCGGCATCGCCGGCCTGGCATTTCTCCTTTGGAATCTGGCGCCATTCTTTGTGATGTGCGATCCCAGCAATCTGGGCAGACACAGCGAGATCGATTCGGATCTGGCAGAGGGAAATCCCATCATTGCCCTCTTTGACATGATCCCCGGCGGCATCGGCCTGGCCAAAAAGATCTATCAGATCCAGGACAAGATCCTGAGGGCAGCTTATGAACAGGTGAGTACCTGCAATTGCGAATCCGGCTGCCCGGCTTGCGTAGGCCCCGCTTCAGAAAATGGCGAGGGCGCTAAAGTTCACGCCAAAGCGATCCTGCAAGAACTTATGGACTGAAGCCCCAGGTTTTGGCACTCCACCCGGGTGAGGGCCGCAGATCAATTCCCATTTAGCCCAAAGGCGGCTAATCAACCATCGGGACAGTGCCATCCTGCCTGGTGGCTGCCGCTCAAACCATGAGCATCCCAAACACATCCTGAGCGCGGCTTGGAATGTGCTTGAGATGTGTATAGGATGTATAGAAGATATCAGCCAGCAACAACACTCAGACGAGGAGGAGGGAGCAGAGCCTGCTATTTGAAGATGGTAGCTGATGTACTGCGCTTACTTGCCGATGCAAAAGCCATCAAAGATGCTGCCCAAAAGGTCATCCGGAGTTACCACGCCCAGAATATCTTCCAGGGCTGAACCCGCTGCTTTGAGGTCGAAGGCGATATACTCGAAGCCGGCTTCATCCAGGAGTGCCTGTTTGGCACTGGCGAGGGCATCAATGCAACGCTTTAGCGCGGCTAGATGACGGGCATTGGTCACCAGAGGCCGATAGAGGATTTCAGTTGGCAGTTTTAGCCTGTACAATATCTCCTCAGACAAAGCCTGGAGTCCCGCTGGATTTTCCACAGAGCAGAGGATATGTCCCTCGGGAAGCTCCTCATGCTGTTTCAGATCAGCCTTGGATGCCACAAAGATGGTCTTGTCCAGCCAATCGTCGATCTCAGCGCTTTGCAGATCCTCCTGCCTTTCATAGAGATACAACACAAGGTCTGCTTCCTGCATCAGTTCCCGGGCGCGCGCAATGCCTTCGGCTTCGATCGCTTCCGCATGATCCCGCAACCCGGCGGTGTCATAGAGCACCACGGGAAATCCCGCCAGCGAAAATGATTCTTCCAGATAGTCCCGCGTGGTACCGGGATGGGGACTGACTATAGCGCGGTTCTGCCTCAGAAAGGCATTGAATAGCGATGATTTCCCCGCATTGGGCGCGCCCGCCAGGCAGATCTTGATGCCTTCGCGGATTTTGCGGGAATGCGCCCCTTCACTATGGAGCCTCTGAGCTTCGCCAAGAAGATTGTCAACCCGACTGATCAGATCTTCGAGATCGATCCCGGGCAGATCCTGATCGGCAAAGTCTATGGCCAGTTCACAGCGAATCCGGGCATCGGAGAGCGCTTGCAGCAAACACTCCAGATGACGGCTGAGATAGCCTTTTACCTGCATCAGAGCGGCGGCCTCGGCTTTGGAGCTTGCCGCGGTGATAAGGTCGTTCACCGCTTCCGCCTGCGATAAATCCATTTTTCCATTCAGATATGCCCGCAGGGTAAACTCCCCCGGCTTTGCCAGATCCATGCTTTGTAGCAACGACGAGAGGATTTTATCCGCCAGATCGGGATTGCCGTGACCGCTGATCTCGATTACATCCTCGCCGGTGTAGCTGTGTGGCGCTTTGAACACCGAGACCAGCACCTCATCCAGGGGAATGCCGTCTGAGGTGAAAAAAGTACCAAATACAATGCTGTGCCCGGCGGCGTTCAGGACTTTATTAGCTGGATGGATGTGCTTTGCCACCAAAGGGATTACGCCATTTCCGCTGCAACGGATCACTGCAATCGCAGCCTGCGCTGGCGAGGTGATCAGGGCGCAGATGGGATGATTCATGGCTGCAGGATTTC
>JAGOKK010000092.1 GCA_017994635.1 Candidatus Cloacimonadota bacterium
AATGAATAATGGCGGTACTCGCTTCGCTCGATTATTGGTTTTGTTTTGTGGTTTTGATTATCGCTGTGAGAATTCTGATAATCGATTGAATCTCTTCTTTCAAAGATTGATCATGTTCGATGTATCCACTTTGATGGAGCAAGTCCAGCCAGTATTCCGTTTCCGCAGCTTCCTTAAGGGATATCTGAACCTTTGCAATAAATTCTTTTCTTGAGATAGCATAGTCAGCTTCTCTCAGATTTGCACCAATGGACGTTCCAGACCTTAGAAGTTGCTTTGAGAGAACATACTCCCGTTTAACCTCGACAAGTTCTTTGTATATATCTATTATTTTCAATGCAAAAGCAAATGCTTTATCTTTAATAACGTTCTCTTTCATCAGACACCTCATCTTTCATCATTCATCATTCATCATTCACCATTCATCATTCATCATTCATCATCCATCATTCATCATTCACCATTCATCATTCACCATTCATTATTCACCATTCATCATTCACCATTCACCATTCACCATTCACCATTCATTAACCATTCTCCCTTGTTTGAATCTCACTGCCGGTCTTGTGAGTAGGCCGTATCCGCTGAAAGTGCGATCAGGCATGAGTTCAAGGGGAGCGGGATCATCAGCCAGATATGCCAGGATAACGGCAAATAGATCCTGATTTATAGTGAGGTCCTGATCATACTTGCTGGCGCGCAGTGAATCTGGCCAATGAATAGCAACCATCGTTCCGATGCGGTCCCACATCAATTCTGGCGTAATATCTTCTCTCTTATAATTTTGCAGCACATAGCAATCTCCCAGTAGCGAAGGGCCATGATCTCCGATAAAAACCGCTATTGAATTGGGATCATGCTCATTCAAAGCCTTGAGATCACGCTCAAGATATTCCAAGGCTTGATAGTACCGCTCAATCCAGAGTTCGGTTTCATTGGGCAAGCATTTCCCGGAGTTTTGCGAGTGGCTTGGTTTTGACACTTGATCGATTACAAATTTTGGGCTTACTCCATCTCTGATTAATTCGTGTTTCCGCTGTTGCCGATCAGCTTCAGTATAGCGGTCTGCCACCATGATCCCTTTGGTATCAAAGCGAAACTCCCCCTGCAAGACCCCTCTGAGCAAGGTAAGGAAAAAGTCACTCTCCACTGCCGTGAGTTCTTTCGGCGGGAAGTATTCAGTTACCAGATCCTGATTAGTAATCGCATAAGTACCGGTAAAGTAGTTCTCCAAAAGGTTATAGCTACCATATCCTGCACCAGTGAGCAAAAGGTTGACCACAGAGTTCCCGCTATATATATCCTGCATCTTACTCATGGATTGGTACTGCTCAGCACTGATGTTCAACGTCATCGCCATACTATTGAGGCTCTCATTTCCTATCGTATATGTATCCTCATAGATCTTGTATCCATAATGTTCAAAAAGCTTTTGCATGGGCTCCAGAGGGAGATTTTGCTCTCTGAACACTCGCGGATTGGGCAAACCATCGTATACGAAAAGATAGATATTGGGCTTATCTTTTAGTTCAAGATCGTGCAGATATTGGGGTACGTGTTGCAAGCTGCGCTTGGAACGGCTTTCTCCTCTATGCAGAGAAAGCGTGAAATTGACTAATGATGTTAGGAATAGCACGATGAAGACGGTGTACAGCGCAGTCCTGAGTCCTGACCTGGTTCTGGCTTTTGCATAAGCTTGTTCTTCTGGAAAATGGAAACGTCTAAATAGCTGAATTAAGAGCATCACTACCAGCAGGATAACCCAGAAATCCCCATCGTGAGCGCTATTTTTCTGCAGCATAGCTCTAAACACAGGCAGATAGCAGAAAAGCATCGCAAATGCCAGGGCATAGCTTCTATTTAGATACCTATCCCGCAGGTGTCCCGGCACAAAGGCATCACCCAGTCGAAGCATCATTAGTGCCAAAGCATAGATTACAAAAGGAAGAAGCATAAATAGCAGATAAAACCAACCACTCAGATAGTCCTGATTTGCCGATGCCAAATGTAGAGCAGGCGTTAGCAGCAGTAGTGAGGTCAGCAAAATTTCTCGCCATGACGAGGAAGACCGATCACATTTGGGAGCTCTTACTTTTATTCTTTGATAGATCAAAAGTAGAGAACTAAACACAAGGTAGATCACCGCCAGCCAAGCGAAGATCACATATCTGTTTGTGGGAATCAAATACCAGCGGCAAACATGAGCAATTAGCACAATAGGAAAAGGTAAGCCTGCCAGTCCTAACATAAGTTTACGATAGGGAAAATCACCATTCATTACCATTAGATAGTAGCTTGCCACTCCCGCTACCAGAAGTGGTACCGTTTTGGAAAAACGATAGATATACATCCCCTCGCCATCAGCTAAGAATTCCAAAACGTTCATCAGGATGATCAATAAAAAGAAAGGCAAGAGAAGCTTGATCTGAACATCAGGGAGCACTCTTTTGAAATCTGTGGAAGTGTTCACCGCATCAGCCTGATGGTCTTTAGCAAGAATGCGTTGCCCCAGTACTCTGAAAAGAAAGAACAAGTTGTTAGTAGTCCAATAGATCAATAGTGCCGCTGGGGCCTTATACAATAATGCCAGGAAGAATACCGCAATCAGAAATGCCTGCATTTTGTCTTTGAGACGAAATGTAGGGCTTAGCAGAGCAGTTAACAGGTTTATCCCGGTCATCATAAAGGGCAGAACATTGTACCCCAAAACCATCGCATCCGCTTGAGACAGATCGTTTATAATCCAGAAGCTTACTCCACTCAGTTCTTCTAAGCCATTTAGGGCATGATACGCAGCAAAGAGGAAAGGCAGCTGAAAAAAGAGAGGCAAAGCCGAGCGCAATGTAAGAATGGGGTGATAGCGATAGCGGTGATACAATTTACTGAGTTCAGTTTGAGCTTGCATGCCGCTATACTTTTCCCGTATCTCCCTCATCTGTGGCGCCAGGATCTTTTGCACCTCGGCCTCTCGCCTGGGTAGTGCGCGAAACAGCCAATTCAAGATAAACATCAGTATACTGGTAAATGCAGAAAGCATCAATAGAGCAAGGACATGGCTCTGTGTAAGACTAAACAATAGTAGATAGAGGTTTCGAAAGAGAGAAATCATCTTTTTTGTTTACCCCTTACTAGGCTCGGAAATGAGGTATTGCGCAATGGCCTTGGCAGCTTCGCCAAAATTCTTGACATTGGCATCACGATAGGTCCTAATTCTCTCAGAGTCATATTCATTAAGGGTTTGCTCCACCAGCTTATGTAAGTTTCCCAGGACCTCGTCCTTGCCAGCCACCATGCCAATTTGAATTGCTGCTTTCTCGCTCCAGATCTCATTCAGATCATTCCTTTCAAACCCAGGCATATTCTCTGCTGGTATCTCCAAACTAAGCACTGGTCTTTCATAAATAAAGGCAAAATCGAAGCGTACAGACGATGTGTCTGAAATCATAAGAATAGCCCTGCTCATCGCCTCAACTGGAGAGAGCTTAGTATCCCAAACAACATTGGGAATATTGGCGCTTTGCCTTTGCAATCTATTGATCAAATCTGGTTCATGTTTGAAGGAATGTGGATGAGGACGAATGATCACTTGCCAATCTTTTCTTGCCAGCTCGATGAAGGGCTGAATGCCATATTGTTTGAGCAGACCCTTTTCGCCCCAAGATGAAGCCACCATGATGCATCTATCTTGTTTGAGGATGTGACTTTGCCGCATCTCAGCTATCAGGGGATCCAGGTACAAAGAGCCAAGAGCAATCAGTTTCTTGGCTTTTAGCCCTCGCTTATGCTCGATCTCCCTAATTGGCGAGATGTGATACTCACCAGGTATAATCACGGTATCATAACTATCCAAAGAGCCCTGTCGATACATGGATATATCTACCAGAGAATGGAATACGTGGATCAACTCCCTGGTCTTGGCAGAGCGCTTAACCGGATAACCCTTACACCCAATATTTGGCGTCGTACAGAGTACGGTGGGCTCCACCAAATTTCCTGCCCGGTACTTCCCAAGAGCCCCAAAACCCAGGAACCGATTGTGACAATATGCGTTATTCACCTTAAGTAGCGGATCACTGATGTCAAGTGTATAATATGAAAAATGCACTTCCTGCTCGATTAACTCCTGCACGAGGGGGCTAAAAGTATGCTGATAGGCACTTCCCTCGCTCAAGATAGCTAGGTTGCAAGCCGACTTCAGTACGGCCTTGGCAAATCCTTTACCCATTATTCTCAGGAGTAAACCCTTCAATGAGTATAAAAGGGCCGCAATCCCGGCAATAATCAGATTTATCAGTACTGCTCCCGATCCTGGATCAAGATAGGCGAAAGCCGTCCCTGGGGATAAAAGCAGCATTATTATCAGTATGTATGGCATTGGTATTCCTTATAGTAGTAGAGTCTATGAAAGAATATGAATGCAGCTTCGCCACGTCGCTTATGCGTTTCATATACGAGAAAACCATGATTTCCCAGCAAAGATATTGTCAAGCTTGATGGGCTTTATCCAGTTGCACTACGGCAGGGTTTTTGGGTTACGGGTTATGCGTTATGCGTTACGGGTTAGGCGTGATCCGAGATGCGTTTCACCTTCCCCGCTGCTGGAAGTCGAAAGCGCTAAACACTGGGGGACTTCGATGCGATGTTTGGAAATAGGTATGACATGGATTGGCTTCTATAGAGTTGGGATAGCGCTTACAACTCCCAGGGAGGCAAGTACTTCAATAGCGTAGCGCTCAACCTTCTCAACCCTCTTATCCCCAAATCTGCGTAATCTGCGTAATCCGCGCGCCATAATCGTACATCGTACATTGTAATTTGTAAATTGGTTATGCGTTATGCAGTTCACCCTCTAAACCTTCTCAACCTTCTCAACCTTCAAAACCCCAAATCCGCGTAATCTGCGTGATCCGCGTGCCATAATCCTACATCGTACATGGTAAATTGGAAAATCCTTGACCTCCTTTACTTGCACGATACATTGGCACAAAACTAAATGGTGGCTATGAAGCACGCATGATATCTATCTACATAGACTATAAATTGCAGCGTTTTATGAACGAAATCAAGTATAGCTTTCGCTATATATTTGATAATCGTGGCTTGGCATATCGCTTTGTAAAGAGCGAGCAGGATCTGAAGCCCAGGGATATCTTTATTATATACAGCGTATCAGAACCCGCCGAGGATCATCTGAAAGCCATCGCCAAGCATTACATCACAATCTTCATTATGTGCGAGCCAGAGCTATACGAAAAGGGAGCTTACAGCCCCGATAAACTGCGTAAAAACATGCGGGATGTGAAGCTTCTATACAGTACAAAGGTGATTGCCGGCAGGCCTTACCATCATGTGGCCGAGAATTACATCGATAGTGAAACGCGCGGTGGCAAGATCAATATCGACCTCGTGGGAAACATCTTTTTTCACCTCTCTCATGCTGAATACGCATTTGCCACTTCTAACAATCACGACGAACGCTTTCCAGACGATAGTAGCGCTTTTTACCCCTTTCGGGAATATCCAGCGGTGGATAGCCTACTCTGGATGATCGAATCCATGATCAAGGAACATGCCCGCGCTCAAAAAGTCCCCCTCGCTCAAAAGGCATTCTGGCCTCAAAATCAAGCTTCGGCAGTGCTTCTATCCCACACTGTGGACGATCTTCAGAAGTGGGACCTATCTTCTTTGGTACTGTCTATTGCAGACGATTTTACCCTGCTGTTTACTCTCAAATTCCAGCAGTATCTGCATACTCTGTGGGGCAAGCTACAATACCTCTTTACAAATTATGAGTTATACTGGAACTTCGATGAATACATCAAGCTGGAGCGCGATAATGCCTGCCGCTCTACCTTCTATCTGGCTACGGACAAGTGCCCTGAGATAGATTATTCATTGGACGATCCCGATCTCCAGGAAGAACTGCAACAGATCATCAATGCCGGCTCCGAGATCGCACTACTACTGCCCAATGACAAGCTTAGCCGGGATGATATGATGACGCGCAAGCAGATCATGCTGCACCAATTGGCAAAGGATCGGGTGGGCGTGAAGCAATATGGACATACTTTAAACAGCGAGATCCTGGATCTGCACAATAAAATAGCTCCCCACTTCAGCCAGAGCGCTGCCTTCAAGGACGCCCCAGGCTTTTACAACGGCACCAGCTTTCCCTTCAACCCTTATCTGGGCGGCAAGGCAGAGTATCTGATGCTGCCAACCACATATAAGGATTCTTACCTCAAAGTAAATAAGCACAAAATCCTCGCTCTTGATGATGCTAAAGCACAGATCAAAAGGTACTTCCAGCAGGTTCAACGAACCCATGGTGTGTTCGCCCTAGATCTCTCGCTGGCTGCATACAACGATATTCACTATTGTCACAAACTGTATGCCTATGTGTTAGCACTTTTCAGTTCCTCTTCAGCTTGGATTACCACGGCAATGGAACTCAGCGACTGGTGGATTCAACGCGAAAAAGTGACCATCGAAGAAAGTGAATATGAGATATCAGTGTATTTCCCCGAGTCATTACCGCATTTTGCCCTGCATATACATAGCGATCAGAAAGTGCGCGAGATTGATGGGCAAAAGGCCAGGATTGAAGGCAATACCCTGTATTACAGCAATATTGAAGCTGGGGCATGCTCCGTGATCCGGCTGGTACAATAAATGAAGAAAAGACTCCTGCATCTGCAACTACTGCCACTGTTGAGCGGGGTACAACGCTTCTCCCTGAATCTCTTGGAAGCTTTACCACGGGATGATTATGAGATTTACGTGGCTTCCGCTCCCGGGGGACCTTTTGTGGACGCAGTGCAGGAACATGGCTGGAACTATCTGCCCATCAGGAGTTTCCGCCATCCCATCTCGCCCTGGGACATCCTAAGTTTTATCGAGATTTATCTGCTTTGTCGTAAGTACAGTTTTGATATAGTGCATACGAATTCCTCAAAGCCCGGTCTTCTGGGCAGAATTGCCGCCCGATTGGCAAAGGTGCCGCTTGTGCTCCACACCAGCCATGGCACATCTTTTCAGCCGCATCAGCCAGCACTACTCAGAGGCTTTTATGCCCAGATGGAAAAGCTGGGGAACCGTTTTGGGGATTACAACATCTTTGTGAACCATAGCGACCGGCTCAAATGCCTGGAAATGGGGCTTTTGCCGGATAGTAAAGCCATTACCATATATAACGCCATGGCAGAGGACAAGCTAGAGCCTCATCAAAAGTCTGTGAAAGATGACAGCAGCTTTATCATCGGCAGCACCATCCGGTTTTCCGATCAGAAGAACGTGATCAAGCTCATTCTGGCAGCGTGCAAAGCCTGCGCGCGGTCTGAACAACTGAAGTTCATCATTCTCGGTGACGGTGAGCATTTTGAGCTATGCAAGAGTCTGGTGGCAACGAACCATTTAAATGAGCGGATCATCCTGCCCGGCTGGGATTCGGACGTAGCGCCCTGGTTGGCAAAATTCGATGCCTTCACCCTATACTCCCGCTGGGAAGCCATGCCCTTCAGTATCATCGAGGCTATGCATGCCTCTTTGCCCATCATCGGATCGGACATACTCTCCATCCGGGAATTGGTGGATGATTCCGTGGGCTGGTTAGTCCCCCTGGATGATGAAGATGCCCTAATCAATACACTGATATACGTTGCATCCAATCCTGAGATCGCCTACGAAAAAGGCGACCAAGCACGTGTCAGGATTCGCAGTTTGTGTTACTATCCAACCATGATCTCTGCATATCGCAGAATCTACGAGAGTGAACATGATCTGTAATGGAGTCACCTATGCTTTGGGATTTGCTAATAGCAGAGTCAACGAAGGCAATAATGGTAAGTAATGAAGCTACATATATGAAGGAAATTGATGGGGTTAGCATTGATAAGCACCAAACCCCGAAGGGGCG
>JAGOKK010000093.1 GCA_017994635.1 Candidatus Cloacimonadota bacterium
AAAGCTCTTTTATGCACAATCCTGATGCTGGCTATGCTGACCACCGGCTTATTTGCCGCGGTGGAGCAAGCTGGAAAGATCACCGATATCACGGCATACGACATGCCTGATGATGATGGCAGCGGCGTGATCCTGCGCTGGAAGCCACTATCCAAAGATCATCGTATCATCAAATACAACGTTTACCGTGGCGTGAGCCCTGATTCCCTATATCTGCTTACCTTTTTGGAAGTGGACCCCAAAATGGGAGTATTGGCCCCACATTTGTACTATTACGACACTGGCGACCAGCCCCTGATCGAATTTGAAAGCTCTCCGCTGAAGCTGCGCAAGGAAAAAGGACAGGCCGCAAACAGCCCCCTGTATCAGAAATTTCCCATCCGCTCTGATCTGCTCAGCTCTGTGATGAACTCATATTCACTCCTTGCCATGACCAAAGGCCGCATTCTGCACAACAAGTCCAAAGCCGTCACCAAAGACGACAAACTGATGACAGGACTCAAGCTGGTGCAAACCGATGGTATCTACGCCATACCTAAGGCCGGAACCAAATACTATTACAGTGTGGCCGCGGTAAATGAACGCGGACAGGTGCTACCTGCTTCAAACGTATTGAATGTGGTTCCCACCGATAATCCTCCAAACGACAGCTCCATCGTTCATGCTGTATATCTATCCGACAAAGGCAGTTTCAATTTTGAATGGATGCCTCCTACTGGTTCTTCCGATATTGCCTCCTGGCAAGGCTGGCTGGTACCAAAATCACTACTTGGTGCTGATGGCACGATAGGGGAAAATGCCCTTACCTCGGCCATTCCCGTCTTCGATATACCAAATATGGCAGCATCGTCGGTCTATTACCACTCGGAGCCCTTTGAGGGTGGAGATATTGACCTCGCCAATTACTCAGCTCTGCTCAGTTACCGCGATTACAGCGATCAAATGGCGGTGGTAAGCGCAAAATCTTTCCGCGTACTCAGCTCGGACGCACTGCCCACCTTGCCCGATTACCATGTGATGGACAAGAAAAACGACAAGGGGGACAACATGTTAGTCTCCTTTGGCAAGCCCCTAGCCTACATCACTCTGGCAGAATTCAAAAATCACAAGCACAAAAGCCTAAAGATAAACTACGACGTTTCCAAAAACGAGAATTACACTGTCGATAAAGTGAAATTCTCATTTAGCACCAAGGACGGACAGAAGATCGGTGAAGTGATCGAAAACTATGTGGACCATGTGATCGAACTCAAGCTGCCGGAAGGCTTCCGTGATATCCGCTTTCTGCACAGTGAGATCAGCGTAAAGCTGCTCAAGGGTAAATCCTTTGAGAGCGAGACGGTTAGTCAGGACGTGGTTTACAACGACTACTTCCGCCGTTTTCAGGCCAGCGCGAACTATGTGAATGGCGTGGATATCAGCAAGCTGTATTTTGATGTACTCAGCATGTCCCGTCTGGATTTTGATTTCGTCCCCGGCTTGCGTTCCAATGCCCTCACTCGCACATACGACCACACCATTCCCTATGAAGACGCCATTTTCCGTCCCATCAGCGGCTATGATGCCGCCAGCGGACGCTTCCTGTTTGACGCGCGTCTGGGCATCGCCGCCGATCCTGAGCAGGGCTTGTACTTTGACGTTCCGCTCTATCGAAGTGCCTTTGCCAAAGAGATGGAGCTACGTAAAGCCCGCATCGCGGAAGTGGAGAAGCAGATCGCTGAAAATCCCGTCCAAGCAGAGGAATTGAGTGCAGAATTGACCATGCTGAAAGCTGAATGGGAGTTTATTACAAAGCATCCCGCCTATCTGGAAGCGGAAAAGGCCACCAGCGATAAAGCCTGGCGTAAGATCATGCTCTCCTGGCGCGATAAAGCCATGCGTAGCTATCAATACCGCATTCTGGCCACCGATACCAAGGCAGCCTTCACGATCTCGGACACCTATCTGGATGAGAAGGGCGAAAACTGGTTTTACCCCATCTCCCAATGGTTCGATTCTACCAAATGGATGACCCTCTGGGCCTCCATCCTCATCGTTGTCCTGCTGTTGTATGCCATCTATATCACTCGGCGCCGGGAGGTATATATCCGCCCCATCGCCGGATTGGAAGAGATCGACAATTCCATCGGCCGCGCTACAGAAATGGGACGTCCCGTGATGTTTGTACCCGGTTGGGGTACCCTCGGCGATGTTTGCACCATCGCCAGCCTGATGATCCTGGCGCAGGTATCCAAAAAAACCGCCGAGTATGATACCCGCCTGATCAATCCCCATTGTGACTACATGGTGCTGCCCTTGGCGCAGGAGATTATCAGCAATTCTTACAGCGAGATGGGTCGCCCTGATTCTTTCAATCAAAATGACATCTTCTTCGTGAGTTATGACCAATTCCCCTTCTGCGCGGGAGTGAACGGGATTACCATCCGCGAACGCGTAGCCACCATCTTCTATATGGGCTATTTCAACGCTGAAGCTCTGTTGCTCACCGAAACCGGTAACCAGACTGGAGCCATCCAGGTGGCCGCGACGGATGCGATCACGCAGATCCCCTTCTTTATCACGACTTGCGATTACACCCTGATCGGAGAAGAGTTTTACGCCGCCAGCGCTTATCTGTCCCACGATTCGGATATGGTAAGCATGCTCAAGGCACAAGATTATTTCAAGATCATCATCGTGTTTGTGGTGCTCATCGGCGCCATTCTTTCCACCTTCAATTTCTCACATGTAATCCACGCATTCCCCTTGGAATAAGGAGTACAAATCATGGTCAAGATCCCCACCTCCACCCTGAAACGCTTGCCGGTGTACCTGGAAGTGCTCCGGCAAATGAAACGCGCCGGTTTGAAGGAAGTATCCGCCACCAAGATCTCAGTCTTTTCCGACGTTCATCAGACCCTGGTGCGCAAAGATCTCTCATTTACCAATATCAGTACCTCCAAGACAGGTTATGAGATCGCTCCCTTACAACAGGCCATTGAGGAATTGCTAAATTGGAGCGATACCTCGTCCAGTTTCCTGGTGGGAGTGGGGCATCTTGGCAGCGCACTCCTGGGTTATCAGGAATTCTCGCAACGTGGCCTATCCATTGTAGCCGGTTTTGACAACGACCCCATGCTGATCGGAACAGAGGTTCACGGCGTGCCCATATATTCCGCGCTCGATTTTACCGCCATGGCTCTAAAGCAAAATATCCAGATCGGAATCATCACCGTGCCCCCGGAATCCGCCCAATTGATCGCCGATATCATGGTGCATAGCGGAATCAAAGCGATCTGGAACTTCACTCCGCAAAAGATAATCCTCCCGCCCGACATAATTGTGGAATATGTGGATATGTTCGCGTCCCTGGCCGTGCTGTCACGCAGGCTGGCGGAACAACAGTAGCATTGGCAATTGAGAATTGAGAATTGAGAATTAGCTGACGCTCACTGATGGAGACCGTTTTATTAAGCACGCGGATTTATAGTTAGAAATAAAGCATATACACTTCGTTTTTTTTGGGCACGCGGATTTCGCGGATTACGCGGATTTTTGATTAGAGATAATGCAGATAAACTCCTTTTGTTTACACCCGGATCAAGCTGATTACACGGATTATTTCATTTATTGAACGCAAATGGTTGCGTAGGATAGTCCTCTGTTTACCTACTTTCCCCACTTTGTTTGAAAGTGAGACTTAATTTTCTCACATTAATCTGCGCTTTTTTTCTGCGAGAATCTGCGGGAAACAAACACCTGCCCCTATCTCCGAGCATCCAAACACCGATACTAATGGATATCGGCTTATACCACCGGGACTCAAAATGCCATGTCACCCAAGCTCTGCAGTCAAGTGCAAGATTCTCAGATTACTGATCTCTCATTAATCTGCGCTATTTATCTGCGAGAATCTGCGGGAAACAAACACCTGCCCCTATCTCCGAGCATCCAAGCACTGAGACGATTAGATACAGCCTTGTACTAAAAAGGAGGCACAGTGCATGCCTCCCAACTCATTTTCTTCTATTCAGTTATCGATCAAATCAGCGCAATCCGCGTAATCCGCGTGCCCCCAATTCTCAATTCTCAATTCTCAATCCTCAATTCTTCCCAAAGACATCGGACAGTGCTTTCACCGAGCCCAGCAGCGCGGAGGATTCATAGGGCAGCACCACGGTTTTATCACCTTTTTGGATCAATTCCTGAAAGGCTATTACATACTTGAGGGCCAGCTGATATTCGGCGGCATCCATTCTGGTATTTTGCAGAGCTTCTGCTACCAATTGGATGGATCTTTTTTCCGCTTCAGCGACCAGGAGTTTGGATTGGGCTTCACCCTCGGCTCTGGTGATCTTGGATTGTTTCTCACCTTCGGCCACTTTGATCTGATATTCTCTTTCACCTTCGGCGGTAAGGATTTTGGCGCGTTTATCCCGTTCTGCCCGCATTTGTTTTTCCATGGCGTTGCGGATCTCTTCCGGGGGCTGGATTTCCTGCAGTTCCACGCGGTTTACTTTTACGCCCCATTTATCAGTAGCTTCGTCCAGGATGTTGCGTAGTTTGGCATTGATGGAATCGCGCGAGGTAAAGGTAAGATCCAGGGTTAGCTCGCCGATCACGTTACGCAGTGAGGTCTGAGTAAGCTTTTCGATGGCCTCCGGTAGGTTTCCGATCTCATAAACCGCTTTGTAAGGATCTGTGATCTGGAAATAGAGCAGGGCGTTGATATTGATCGACACGTTATCGGCAGTGATCACATTTTGCCGGGGAAAGTCATAAACGCTTTCACGCAGATCAATTCTATTCTCAATCTTCTGAGCCACTATCACTTGACCGCGGTAATCGGTTTTGTTGTAACGCCAGTGAATAGGGCGCACCTTATCGAAGATGGGAACGATGATATGGATGCCGCTATCCAGGGTCTTAAAATATCTACCCAGGCGTTCTATGATCACTACTTCGGCCTGGCGTACCACGATTAATCCCTTGGAAATAATGGCGATCACCAGAATGGCTATTACAATCACAAGATACATCGGCAACATGATACCTCCACGTAACTTTACTTATAGCGCATGATTTCCGGGTTTAAAGATCTTGGCAAGGGAAATATTCAGCTGCCCCCATTTTCTAATCCTGGCTTTTTTCCGATAGCCAAAGACCTCGTCTTTCCCAGATGCAGTGCCTTTGTATGTACAGCACTACCATGCCATTACATGTAGCTAATCCCATAATAGATTAAGGCTTTGAGGTTCGTTCAGTCCTTTGGGCCCTACTGTGGCAGTTAAGGGATGCCAACCGCCAGGTGGTGGTGCCTTATGACTTGAATTCCACCCATAGACCACCCGAACTCCACCCGAACCAGATTCAGGATGAGTTCAAGAAGACTTTGAGTGGAGTTCCGGGCACGAGGGGGAGTTCATTGAAGGTGTTCTTCGGGTGTAATGGCATCCGGATAGGAGCAAGATTGTACTACAACGCTAGTTAACATTTGCATCGATATGTATTTATCATGGGTTAACATCGATGCAGACTGTAGCAGCCGATGTTTAAGGGGATAGGCTTTCAGCACTGTATGGCGTATGTTTTTGAATACAAACGGTTCAGTACCATATATAAATGACCCCCATACGGGTTTGTGCTAAGATAATGGCCTTTTGGTGAATTTTGATTGACAAAAATCCCAGATGATTATGAGAGTAAAAACAATAAATTTTAGAACCAAAGCAAGTATGAACTCAAATGAGGGAGATACGCAAAGCATGGCCATACGAATCAAAGCAATGGATTGCATGGACGCAGCATTGATCTCATGCCATTGGAAGGAGAAATGATGGATCCCTTGATCATCACAAATCAAGATAGGTTTTTATCCAAAGTAATAGAGGACATCCTGCCGGGTTCCGAAAAGCTCTACTTCCTGGTGGGTTATTTCTATTTTTCGGGCTTTGAAAAGCTCTATACCCAGCTCAAGGACAAGCAGCTAAAAATCCTGATCGGCATGAGCATAGAAAAGGATTTAACGAATCACATCAAAGAGTATTACATCATCAAAGATGTCGATCAATCCCGCCTGGAGATCAAAAAGGAATACTACAGCTCTCTGGTGCAGGTATTTAACGACACGGATTACTTTGATTCCGCAGAGCGGATCAAGGCGTTTGAGCTTTTCCTTGGCAAAATCCACGATGGCAGCCTGCAGATCAAAAAGACCCTGATGCCAAATCACGCCAAGATGTATCTCTTTGAGCATGATGCTGATCACGCTCAGGGCGGCATGTTGCCTGGCACAATGATCACCGGTTCCAGCAATCTCACCCTATCCGGGCTGAAAATCCAGCATGAGATCAATGTGGTGCTCTATGATAAGTTCAAAGCAGGCAAGACCATCTTTGACGATCTGTGGGCTTCGGCTGTGGAGATCGTGGATGAAAACAGCATAGAGGATTTCACCGAAGAGGTGATCAAAAAGATCTGGTATGAGAAGCTATACAAGCCCTATCTCTTTTACTTGCGGGTGTTGGACGAATACTTCTCGATTCGGGATCAAGGGGGTGTTTCCCTGCCCACAAAGATCACCAAAGGAAAGTATTTTAACCTGCAATACCAGATCGATGCCATCAAAAAAGCGCTGAAGGTCTTGGATGAGCACAATGGAGTAATGATCTGTGATGTAGTGGGCCTGGGCAAGAGCATCATTGCCTCAGCCGTGGCACATAACCTGCGCAAGAAGGTAATCATCATCTCTCCGCCACACCTGGGAGAGCAGTGGGACAAGGAATATCGCGTGCTCTTCGAGCTCAATGCCGTGGTCTATGGCAGCGGTTCGATCCAGAAGGCACTGGACTACAAGGAAAGCAAATTCCCGGATGAAGAGCTTTTAATAATTGTGGATGAAGCCCACCGCTATCGCAATGAAGACACGGACGACTATATCCTGCTGCACAGGCTCTGCCAGGGCAACAAGGTAATGCTCTTGACCGCCACTCCTTTCAACAATCGTCCGCAGGATGTTT
Source organism: Candidatus Cloacimonadota bacterium (assembly GCA_017994635.1). Taxonomy (GTDB): domain Bacteria; phylum Cloacimonadota; class Cloacimonadia; order Cloacimonadales; family Cloacimonadaceae; genus UBA5456. The sequence continues at coordinate 6,999 of JAGOKK010000093.1, forward strand.
TTGCCATGATCAAGCTCTTCCAGATTCCTTCAAAATCCACCATCCGCTCCGTGGACAACCTATCTTACCACTTTTCTGAGGCGGTGAAGGAATACAAAGAGATCAACAAAAAGCGGGTCAAAAAGAGCATTGGTGCGCATGAACTGCAACAGCGGGTTAGCGATCTGGCCCGCAAGATCAGATTCATCATGGAGCCTGTGGTAATTCGCCGTTCTCGCCTTGATCTGGACAAAATCGATGCCTATCGTGATGACCTCCAGAAGCAAGGCATCCGCTATGTGTTTGCCGAAGCGCCCATCTTGAAAGAATATCACTTGGGAGAGATGGCGGAGCTATACACCAAGACCCTTTTCCTGATTGCCCAGGAGAGCAAAAACCTGCCACCTGAGAGCTGTGAACTTGACGAAGGCATCGGCTACATCGGTGCTCGCTACAAGCCTGCCAATTACATCATTGATCTGGAAAAATTCCGCAGTAGCATCCAGGATGAGCGGGTGGATGTGGATTCGATCGGGGTTGCCCAGGCAAACCTGGCCAAGTTTATGCAAAGGCTTTTGGTAGGCCGCTTTGAAAGCTCGCTCAATGCCTTCAAAAAGACCCTGGAATCCATGCTGGAATCCATGGAAAGCATCAAGGATTACTACCTGAAGCTGAAGCGTGTACCGATCTATAAAAAGGGTCAGTTACCTGCCGTGGACGAGCTTTTGCAAGATCTGAGCGATGACGCAATAGCAGAGATCACTGCCTATGGCTTTGAGGATGTGGTCCCCGATGATGTCTCGCGCGCCATCGTGGGTACGAACGTGAACCCCAATAAAGTCGGCAAGGCATTTCGCTCGAAGCTGGGCACGCGGTTCGGCAATGAAG
>JAGOKK010000094.1 GCA_017994635.1 Candidatus Cloacimonadota bacterium
AAATAATGCTTGACGAATCCACGTACCTGAATAAAGCTCATCGTCGTGGTGTAAAAGCCACAATATTCGTCGTTTAAAAGGAGTTGAATGATGATCAGTATTCGCAATCTGTCAGTTCTGATGTGTCTGGTGCTACTGGCTGGGAATCTCTTCGCCGGCGGCTTTGCTCTTACCGGTGTCGGTTCTCGTGCCACCTCCATGGCCGGAGCCTTCCGCGGTTTGTCGGATGACCCGTCAGCCATGTACTGGAATCCTGCAGGTATGGGGTTCATGAATGAAAATTCCGTCCACTTGGGGGGAACTTTTATTCTGCCATCTGCCACCTGGGATCCCAATGGCTCACCGATGACCTCTATCCCCGGATTTCAGAACAAAGAGTATGAAGCAGAACAAAGCCTGCGCATGTTCCCGACCGTCATTGCCACCAAAACCAAAGAATCCCCGCTCAAGTATGGACTGGGCATTTATGTGCCATACGGACTGGGGACTACCTGGGATGCCTACGATTTGCCCGCAGGATTGACCTATGCCGATGGTTTTCCCAAGGATGATATGCTCAGCAGCATAGCTGTTTTGGATGTGCATCCCACAGTAGCCTACAAGGTTAGCCCGATTTTCTCCGTGGGAGCTGGTCTCAGCGCCATGTATGGCATGATCGACATCACCAAGATGTCCTTCAATCCCGCTCTGGGAGCCACTTACATGTACCTGCCCATTACCACCGAGCTTTCGGGTACCGGGCTTGGTTTTGGAGCCAATTTTGGTATGATGCTGAAGGCCATGGATAAGCTCAGCATCGGGCTTTCTGCAAAAGTCCCTGCCACCATAGCCATGGAAGGTGATGCCGATATCAACCTTTGGAAACCCGCGACTACAGATAGTCTGGGCGCGGTAATTCCCGCTTCCACGGTTGGTGGAAAATCCGATATCGAAGCCGATCTCAAGCTTCCCGCAGATATCGGAATCGGCTTTGCCTATCAGTTGAAGCCAAATTGGACCCTGACCCTGGATTATGCCTACACCATGTGGGATCGTCTGGACCAAGTAAAGATCAAACTCAAAGATCCACATCCCTTGGTTCCTACTGGCGAAAGTGCCCTTGTCTTCGATTGGGAAAATACCTCACGCATCAGCTTGGGTACAGAATATATCATGCCGTGTGGCAACAAATTCCGCGGTGGTTTCTTCTTTGAAGAGACTTCCATCCCCGAAGAAACCCAGATCCCGACCCTCTCCGATATCGGCAACAAAATGAGCTTCAACCTCGGTTGGGGCAGACCTTTTGGCGCCTTTGAGGTAGAACTCAATGGCCAGTACATGATGTTCACCGAACGGGAAGTAGAAGCTGCCGATCAAACTCTGAACAATGTGATCGGTACCTATGATTCCCTCTCCATTTCTGGCAATATCGGTCTCACTTACAAGTTCTAACTCACCTCATACCATAATCTTACAAAGGCCGCCTGCACAGGTGGCCTTTTCTTCTAATCCAAAGCTACCTGTGGGATAACTTAACTAATGGTGAATGGGGCTACGCCCACTATCAACTGGGTGGTGGGTTGGAAGTAGGATAGTCCTTGTGGATCCCTCTATTGGCTTGGACTCCTCCCAGAACTCTCCTGAACGCCTCCCGAACGCGGTTCAAGTGGTGTTCAGGAGAGTTTCAAGTGGGATCCGAGTTATCAGAGGGGGAGCAATTGGAAGGAATACGCCAGCCATGAATCGTTAGATGGACCTGGTCAAACACGATACTTGTGTCCATTGTCAGAATTATCGGTGCTAACAGCCCTGACATAATTGATTCAATGCTTACGACACGGCACCGATTTACTCAGCGATTTCTTTTCACTTATACGTACCTGCGAATACCGCATCCTGACAAGGCTAAAAGCCATCACCAGCCGGTGATCCTGCTGCGTATCCAAAGTACAGGCGGGAACATCAGTAACCAAAGGCAGGATGCTGATGGCGTCCTCTTCCAGGCGATACTGAGCACCCAAAAGATCCAGTGCCTTGCAGATGCCGAGAAGGCGGTTGCTTTCTTTGTGGATCAATCTGCCAATGCCTGAAAAGCGGGATGGGCTGTTGCAAAAGAGCGCGGTGATACTGAGCACAGGCATCAGATCGGGAGTGTCGGTCAAATCCAGGCTAATGCCATGTAAGGCTGAGGGATGGATGCGGTACACGTTTCCCACTGTCTCAATTCTCGCTCCCATCTCCCGCAGAATGTTCCAGATGGCCATATCGGGTTGTTCGATTTCCGGATTCAGGAAAAGCCTGAGCTTCGCTATCTCCCTGCCCAGCGCTGCCTGGATGGCCAAAAAAGCGGCAGAGGAAAGATCCGAATCCACAGTAAACTGCTCCGGCATGTTATACTGCCCTCTCTCCACAGTAATCTGGCCTAATACATCATCCACTCTGGCCCCAAAAAGGCGCAGCATCGCAGCGCTGAGCCTGAGATAGGGCATGGATACGGGATTGGCAGGCAATCTTAGAGTAAGATCATCCTTCATAAATGGCGCTGCCAGAAGGAGCGAACTGGCAAACTGGCTGCTGAGATGCATCTGGGGGCTCAGAATTCCTCCCGGCAGGGCTATTCCATCGATGATCAAGCTGTTATCAATCTCCCGGCAACCCGCTCCCAGGCTTCGTAAGGCACTGCACAGAGGCGCAATCCCCCTGGAATGGAGCAGCTTTGAAGCCTTCACTCGAGATCTGATCCCCGGCAGATTGGCCAGCACGCCGATCCACAAACGATACGCGGTCGCCGAAGCTTCAAAGTGGTAGTGATGCGTACTCTGCTGATGCCTGGCTTCCGAGTAGCGAAAGATGACCGTATCCCTGTTTCGATCCACCTCATAACCAAAGATCTGCAGGGCTCTTTCCACCTCCAATACATCATCACAGGCATTGTAGTTATGAACGCATAGTTCCCCCTTGCTATGTGCCAACAGCACCAGCAACCGCTGTAGGATGGATTTTGAGCCTGGGACGCTAAAGATCATACCGCAAGAATCCATTTGACAAAATCCTGTCAAGTTCAAAGCTGGTCAAAAGATATCTGGAACAAGGAACAGCTATGATCGAGCGTCCATCCTGGCAAGAATACTTCATGCAAATGGCATTTCTGGCATCAAAACGCAGCACCTGCCTCAGAAGAGCGGTCGGTGCAGCTCTGGTGCGTGATAATCAGGTGATTTCCACAGGTTATAATGGCAGCCCCAAGCTGAGCCCGCACTGCTCTGAAACAGGGTGTTTGAGAGAGCAATTGAATGTCCCCTCAGGCGAGAAGCATGAGCTCTGCCGAGGCGTCCACGCGGAGCAAAACGCGATCATACAAGCCGCCATCAATGGCAGCAGTACGCGCGGCACCACGCTGTATTGCACTCACCAGCCCTGTAGCATTTGCGCACGGATGATCATCAACGCCGAGATCAGAACCATTTACATCGCCCACCCCTATCCCGATCAATTGGGCGAACAGCTACTCAAAGAGGCAGGAATCGCCATGATCCTTTTTGATTGCGAGACCGGAACAGAGACACGGATCTGTTAGTAAGAAATAATGTTACAACGATTTAGCGTCCGAGATCTGATCCTGATCGCAGCCTTCGCGGCGGTTGGAATAGCCATTAAACCCGTAGTAGGTCCTTTTTTTAAAATGATTTCCAGTCCTCTGGGCATCCCCGGCGGATCTTTTGGCGGGGGCTTTTACCTGATGTGGCTGGTGCTTGCGATGGTGATCGTCGATAAAGCATACACTGGCACTCTTTTTGGCATCATCCAGGCCATCGGCGTCCTGGTGATGGGGATGAGCGGCAATCAAGGCGCTGTATCCCTGATCACATACACTCTGCCGGGCATTCTGGCCGATCTGGTGTATTTTGCCCTGCGACATCGGAAGAACATCTGGGTACAGATGACCATCTGTGCCTCAGCAAATGCTTTGGGCGCTCTACTGACGGGAATTATCATCTTTAAGCATCCCTTCATCTTCCTCGCCGGAATCACAGGGATGGGCTTGATCTCCGGCATTGTGGGCGGGGTTTTGAGCTTCGGCATCTTCAAAAGTATCAAAGAACTAAGGATAATCAGATGAAATACTTACTCACCATACTAATCATGCTGCTCGCGGCACAGGCTTTTTCCATTACGATCACCGACACAAAGGGCATCACGCATGAATACCCCTATGAGACATTTTTCAAGCTGCAAGCCGGACAATTCAGCACTTCGCGGGAAAAAGACGGTGTGGTAAACACTCAGAACTGGACGGGTATTCGCTTCGATAAGTGGCTGGCAGAGCAGAAACTGGGCGAATTTGCCCGCATCAAGTTTCTGTCCAAAGATCGCTATGAAGTTAGCTTCAGCAGGGTGGAATGGGATTCCCTCACCTGCTGGCTGGCTTACGCCGAAAGCGCCAAAATCTTCCCCAAAGAGCAATTCCGCATCATCTTCCCCTTCCTCAGAGAAATGCACTGGGTGCGCGATGTGGACAGGGTAATCCTGGAAAATAAAAAAGATGTGCCCATGCCCAGTAAGCTATATAGTTTCAGTACTTTCTTTGCCACGCAGGAACTCATGACCGATCCCAAGCCCTTTACCAGGATGCAAGGCTACAGCCTAGATCTCTTCCTGGCTGATCTCAGCGATAAACCGGTCAAGGACATCATCATCTACAGCTCGGACGGCCTCATCCAAAACCTGATCTATCCCTCACAGCTTTCCGGAGCAGTATTGGAACTTACCACAGAGGGCAAGTATAACCTGAAGAGCCCGCAGATACCCGGCGGCATGTGGATGAAGGATGTGGTTTACCTGCAATGCGATAACAGTGCCGTCATCGCCGGCGCGCATCTCTCTAAAATGATACCCCTGGCCAAAATATTGTCCTGGGAGCTTAGCCCGGAAGCGCAGGTGCGGATATCCAAAGATGACTCCCGCGAGAGCTACAGCTTTGGCGATGCCCTGGGTGAACCGATGATGCTGGAAAGTGCCGATTTCTTCGAGCTTATCCCCTGATTTCCAGGTTCGCAGCCTCAGCGTTCACTATCCAGATTGTGCACATCCCTGCTTTAACGAGCTGTCGTTTGAACTGCACAGAGGTGAAAGCCTCGGCATTCATGGCGCGAACTCGGCGGGAAAGAGCAGCCTGATCCATGCCCTGTGCGGTGTAATCCCGCATTACATCAGTGCAGCACGAAGTGGCCAGATATATTACAAAGAACACTCCCTCATGGATATGCCTCTGTGTGAGATCTACCGGATCATGGGGGTGTCCCTATCCGATACCAAAAGCCAGTTCATGTTTCCCACGGTGGAGCATGAATTGGCGTTTGCCCTTGAAAACATGGCGATTCCAGCACCCATTATTCGCCAGCGGATCAATGCCGCTACCGCTCGTTTCGGAATCTCGGCCTTGATCGATAAAGCTCCACTACAGCTAAGCGGCGGAGAGCAGAAACTGGTGGTACTGGCTATGTGTGATGCCCTAGATTCCCCCATCCTGCTGCTGGATGAGCCTGAACGTGGACTATCACCCAAATCCCTGCAGCTACTGCAAAACTGGCTTTCAGAACTCAAAGAGCAAGGCCGCATGGTGATCATGGCAACGCACAATTACACGCTCCTGGCTGGCTGCGACCGCAGCTTGAGGATCGGCCACTGATGTTTAGCGTCCAAAAGATCAGCTTTGCCTATCCGGGACAGGAGACCATCTTCGATCAGTTCAGCGCGGATTTTTCACGGCATCAAAACATCCTGATCAGGGGCGAAAACGGCTGCGGGAAAAGCACTCTGCTCAAGCTCCTGGTGGGGGAACTGCATTACTCCGGGGGGGATATCATTGCCGATGAAGAGTGTAACTTTTTCTACGTCCCGCAGGATGCTGCCAGCAGGATTCTGGGGCTCACCATCGAACAGGACCTGCGCATCTGGCAAATTGCGGGCTTGAAGCTGAAGCTGGAGGATCTCAGCTCGCTGCCTTTACTCAGGGGCTTTGATCCCGCGCTGTTCCGGCTGCCTTTACGAGAGTTATCCACCGGCACTAAACAGGCCTATGTGTTGTCGCTGGCTTTGCTGCACCCGGATCGCTACCTGATTTTGGACGAAGCTTTACCCGGATTGGACGACGTTCGCAAGCTGGTCTTCTGCAATGAACTGGCCAAGCATAGAGGTATCCTGGCGATCAGTCACGATGATTTTGCCCGACCCGGGATCTTTGATCTGAGCTTGAGATTGGAAGGGGGCATCCTCTTATGAAGCGGCTACTGCATCCGCTGTCATATATCGTTATCTGCGTATTCTACAGCAGTTTGGCTATTGTCATCAGTAATCCCCTCTACCAGATATTGCTCTTTCTCCTGGCCTGGCTGCTGGATTGGCGGGAAGGCTCCGAGGGCATGGGGAGACGGCTAATCGGGCTGCAACGCTATCTCTGGCTCTTCCTTAGTGTGATGCTCATCCAACTGCTTTTCACCCGCAGGGGGGTCCCCATATTGAACCTGGGCATCCTCAGTATCCATAGCGATGGGATCACCATGGCTGCCGTGCTTGGTCTGCGCCTGGCCGTAGTATATATGGTGGCAAACAGCCTATCCAAAATGGATTTTACCCTGTATAGAGCTGCCTTTGCCAAGATCCGTCTGCCGGAAGAACTCAGCTTTATGATCTCGTATATGGCACACCTGGTACCACAACTACATATAAACTTCCGCACTCAGATGCAAGAATTGAAGCTCCGCGGGATCTTAGTCTCCAAGCTCCCCATAAAGGAAAAGCTGGAAATCTACAAGATCATTTCGATCGCCACGGTGGCTGAGATCATCGTACAAAGCAGTTCACAAGCCATCGCTCTGGAGCTGAGAGGATTTCGCAGCAAGGGCAAACGCAGTTCACTCAATACACTCAATTTTACTTATCGCGATCTTTTTGCCCCTCTGTGGGTCGGATTGTGGCTCCTGCTGGTGCTGGTGTAAGTAATCTGGCTATTAGCTGGCCTGGATATCCTTCAGAATCCGCTGTACTACATCCTCTATGCTCATGGCATCAATATCCAACGCGTCCGGATAGTTATCACAGATCGATCGCAAGCGCGCCAGACACAATCCGGGATCGCGGTCGGTGGTCGAAATATGCTTCATCAGTGTCGCTTCGCTGCAAAAGAGAGGATAATGCAACAGCCGGTACTTCCGATTGGATATCTTGTCGAGCAAGCTTTGCACGATAGCCGGCTCATGCATCACCCAGGAAAAGATGATGTAGGAAAAGGACTCACCAATAAATGAGGAGAGCACGAAGGCCGCGTTGTTTAACACCATATCCCTGCGAGCCTCAGTTACCCGGAAAGGATTCATCCGCCAGAGTTCATCACCATCCAACCATACGCTATTTTCCAGCCTGCGATATAGCCGGGACGCCACCGAACTCTTACCCGTGCCGGGAGCGCCACCAATCAGGATCAGTAATGGTTCCCCGACGCCCTCATTTTCACCATCCAGAACGCCTCCGAATCCGATCCCGGGAGTGTAAGTCATAATACCTCAATGTGAAAAAGGATGCTGGGACATGCTCAGGACGGAGCGGGAAAACGGTCAAGTGTTTTGATTCATGTTTCATTCGTGGACAAGATGGATATGTGTAAGGTCTTGTTTCTTAAGGTTTTTGACGATGTCGTAATGTGCTGGAGTACTAAGTGCAGGAGTGCGAAAGCCTCCTCACCAATCCTCAGCCATCTGTAGCATCCTCTTTTCATCTTGCCCTCTTTATTCCAGATAGCTAAGATGTGTGTCGCGCCAGCAAT
>JAGOKK010000009.1 GCA_017994635.1 Candidatus Cloacimonadota bacterium
CCACGATTTTTACAGCGATACAGGGCTGCTGGCACAGGGTGAAAACCTGCTGGGCGATGCATCTAAAGCGGTGAAAAGCACAGAAGGAAGCATCCAGGAAGTGAAAACCGAGATCTCACAGACCATTCGCAGCCTGGATCAGCTTACCCGCCGTGTGGATCAATTCATCGTTCAAAACCAGGATGATCTGGAGGAGAGCATCAGCATCGCGCCGGCCGCCATGAACAAGCTGAATAGCAGTCTGGACAGCCTGGACGTCCTTTCTGCCAGGCTGAACCACAGTCTGCAAGCTCTGCAATCGGGCAAAGGAACTGCCGGTAAACTGCTGACCGACGATGAACTCTACACCGGAATGCAACGCTCGATCGACAATCTGGAAGCCTTGATCAAAGACGTTAAGGCGCACCCCAAAAAGTATCTGAAGTTCTCAATCTTCTAAGGTAAGCAATGAAAAAGCTGCTCATCCCACTCCTGCTGATCCTCTGTGGTCTCCTGACAGCCCAGACTTTCGGCAAAAACAAGGTAAACGCGCGTCCGCAGGATTGGTCGGTGATCAAGACCATGCACTTCGATATCTATTTTCCCAGGGGTGAGGATGAATTTGGACGCACCGTATCGCTGATGGCGGAAGATATCTATTATTACCTGAAGGACGATCTCAAATACCCAGCGCTCAGCCGCATTCCCCTGGTGTTTTACGGCAGCAAATCAGAGTTTCAGACCACGAATATCATTTATCCTCTTCTCACCGAGGGTGTGGGTGGGTTTACCGAGAGCCTGCGCAACCGCGTGGTGGTGCCCTTCGATGGCGACTACGCGGAGCTGGAAAAGCTCCTGGCGCACGAGCTTACGCATGCCTACATCAACGGTTTGGATAACCGGCTAAGCACCGCCGTGGAAGCTCTGCGTCCCACATCTTTCCCCTTCTGGTTTTCCGAAGGATTGCCGGAATATCTTTCCATCGGCGGCAAGGATCCCTACAACAATATGTTCATCCTTGATCTGGTGGTAAATGACAAGCTGCCGCGTCTGGACTATCTGGACGGCTATCTTGCTTACCGCCTGGGGGAGAGTTTCCTTAGCTACCTCTCCGGCACTTATGGCCGGGAAAAGGTGAGTGAATACTTCTTTTCCCTGCGCAGCATGAATAGCATCGACGATGCCACTGAACGCGTCTTCGCCATGAAGTTTGAAGATCTGGAATCCCGCTGGCGGTATCAGCTAAAGCGGGATTTCTTCCCTTTGATCAATAGCTACAAGGTGCCCATCGAGGCCTTTGAAAAGCGCACTGACCGCGGCAAAGAGGGGTCTTACTTCAATTTCAACCCCCGTTTCTCGCCAGATGGTAGCCGATATGTGTACTATTCCGATCGTGGCGCTCGCTTTAGCATCTGGATGGCAGGTACGCACGGCATGGAGAAAGCCCGTAAACTGATCACCGGCGAAACCAACGCCAAGATGGAGGAGTTTTATTACTTCCGCAGCAGCCTGAGCTGGTTTCCAGATGGTAAACGCATCGCCTACGCCGCCAAAACCGCGAAGGGCGACAGGATTCACATCCTGGATGTGGAAACCGGCAAGATCACGAAAAGCATCGCCATCGATGATCTGACCGCCATCTATGAAAGCGATGTGGCTCCCGATGGCAAGAGTATTGTCCTGGCAGCTCAACGCGGCATGCAATCGGATATCTTCATTTACGAGCTTGATTCCGGGGTGCTGACGGCCATCACCGACGATTCATATCACGATTCCCAACCCCGCTACTCTCCTGATGGCACACGCATCGTCTTTACTTCGGAACGCTGCAAGAATGCTCTCGATCAGCGCTTTGGCTTCTTTGCCGATCTCACCAAGGACATCTTTGAATACCGCCTGGAGAGCTCGGAAATCTATCAAATCACCGATGAGGTCTTTGATTGCAGCATGCCATTTTACGCCGAAAGCGGCAGCAAAGTGGTCTACATCTCCACTCGCGAAGGCATCGCCAATCTGGAGATCATCGATCCGGAAGCGGGACAGAGGGCAGAACTCAGCCGCGTCATCTCCGGAATCTATAGCGCTGATATCTCGACCGATTCAAACTATATGCTGGTATCAAACTACTTTTCCGAGGGCTGGGACATCTATTTTGACAATAGCCCCCTCAAAGACCTGATTTATCAACCCTCTCCCACAGCAAAGCCGTATCAGATGGAAGCAGATCTCCTGGATCGGGTGGATTTGAGCCTACTGGATTTGTACGGACCGCGCAAACGCACGCCCATCCCTCGCCGCAATCCCGCCGCAGATGTCAATGTGCGGCGTCCGGTATTCAGCGGATTTGAACCCGTGATCCCCGATACTACCTTGATCGCTTCCGATTTTTCCTGGGATCAGCGCCCCTCAGAGCCCTCGGACCAGATCCCCCGCGTCCAGAACTATCATCCCCGCTTCACCCTGGACCGTGTATGGGGCGGAGCAGCATATTCCACCGGCGGAGGAGCTGTGGGCAGCGTAGAGCTTGGTATCAGTGACATCATGGGCGATCACGCCATCGGGCTCAATCTGGGCATCACCGATGTACTGTCACAGACCAATTTCCTGCTCACATACCTCTACCTGAAACGCAGGTTGGATGTAGGGATTGGCGTCTATAACTTTTATGATGAATCCTATTACCGCTCGTTGGAAAGCTGGGGTTATGACTATTATCGCCTGAGAGAACGTCAAACCGGGCTTTACGGACTTACCCGCTATCCCTTCAGCCGCTTTGCCCGTCTGGAACTGGACGGCATGCTGTATGATTACGAACGGCATTGGGACTATCTGCACAATTCTCATATCGACGATGGAAACTGGCAAAACAACATCGAGCACTTCAATGACATTGCCTTTACCCCGGGCATTTCCCTGGTCTATGATAATGCACTCTTTGGCTCCACCGGCCCTTTGGTGGGCACTCGCGCATACTTAAACATCCGCAAGGGTTTTGCCGACAAGCATCTGGACTATCTGACCAATTACATCGACGTGCGCAGCTACAGCCTCTTTAGCAAACGCTATTCCATCGCGCTGCGTGCCAATGCCGGCATCAGCACTGGGAAATACCCCGATCGCTTCTCACTGGGTGGGTATTACGGGGTGCGCGCCCTGTCGCACAATCTCTCCGGCGAAAAGAAGGTTCTGGCCAGCGCCGAATTGCGTTTCCCCTTGCTGGATTATCTCGCCCTGGCTTTTCCCATCCCGCTTACTCTGGGCAATATCCGCGGCTCAGCCTTTGTGGATGTCGGTTCCGTGTGGGATGACAACAAATACTTCCGCGGGATGAGGGACGGCCTGATGGAAGATATCAAGCTCGGTTATGGTTTTGGCCCCCGCCTCAATGTGGGTTATTTTGTTTTGAAACTGGACGTTGCATGGCTGACCGATCTGTCCAGTATCAGTAAACCTCAGGTGTACCTGAGTCTATCCGATGATTTCTAAGAAAAAGAGATAAACAAGGAGTATTCCATGAAAATCGACGTTACCCGTAGATTGCCCGACCACATAGATACGCTGGTTTTGATCCACGAAGAGGATCCAAACCTGCAAGAGCTTAGCTTCGTGGACGATGAGTTAAAGGATTCCCTGGATACCTATGTGAAAGCAGAAGGATTTGCTTTCAAATACGCAAAGATCACTTCCTACACTCGCCTGATCGGCAAAAAGAGACAACTGATCATCCTCTGCGGCACAGGCAACAAGGAAGAATTGAATGCCAACAAGCTGCGCAGCCTCTTTGCCAATTGCTGGCGTAAAGCGATCAGCCTCAAATCCGCCCAGGTCTATGTATTGATGGGCTTTGAGCCTTCGCTAAATGACGTCGTGCTGGGGCATGTATTATCCGAATCAGCCTTGCTGAGCGCTTATAAGTTCAATAAATACATCAGCAACGACGAAACGCACGACCTCGAAAGTATCCATCTGCTGCTGAGCACCAAGAATACCCGCCATATCAATCGCGGTATCCTGGAAGGTAGAATCTACGCTGAGACCACGAATCTGGCACGCGATCTGGTGAATGAGCCCCCAAACATTCTCAATCCCGACGCCTTGGCCGATCAAGCAAAGAAAGTGGCGCTGCAATACGGTTTCTCCATCGATATTCACTCTGTGGACAAGCTCAGACGCCTGAAAATGGACGCCCTCCTGGCTGTCGCCAAAGGCTCCAGAAACGATCCCAAGCTCATCATTATGCGCTACATGGGCAATCCCGACAAGAAACATCAGATAACCGCTCTGGTAGGTAAAGGCCTCACCTTCGATTCCGGAGGATACAGCCTGAAACCCGGGCCCTCCATGGTAAGCATGAAAAGCGACATGGGCGGCGCTGCTGCCGTGATCGGTGCCATGGCTGCCATCTCCACCCTGAAGCTCAAGGTAAACGTCGTGGCGATCGTAGCTGCCGCGGAAAACATGATCGGCGGCGAAGCTTACCGCCCCGGAGACATCCTCACTTCCATGGCCGGCAAGACCATCGAGATCCATAATACTGATGCCGAGGGCAGGCTCACCCTGATCGATGCCATCCACTATGTGATCGAAAAGGAAAAGGCCGACCGAGTACTGGATATTGCCACCCTCACTGGAGCAGCGGTCGCAGCCTTGGGATTGGACTATTCCGCAGTGCTGAGCAACAACGATGCCTGGCTGCAACAGCTCAAGGACGCTTCAGACTCTACGGGCGAATTGATCTGGGAGATGCCTCTGCACGAGCCTTATGCCGAATTGATCAAATCCGAAGCGGCTGATCTGAAAAACGTGGGCGGTCCCCTGGCTGGATGTATCACTGCAGCGCTGTTCATTCGTGAGTTTGTGCAGGATAAACCCTGGATCCACATCGACATCGCCGGCCAGGCTATGAAAGACAAAGTGACAGGCATCCATCCTCTTGGTGCCACCGGAGTCGGAGTAAGATTGCTTACTTCGCTGCTGCGCAATATGGAATAAACTAATACTGTTTCAGGAACGAGAGGCTGGTTTCCGGCCTCTCCGGACTCCTGACCAGGGAGATATTTGTACGATGAAACATGCCGGATTGATCGCCCTCATCATCATCCTGACTCTACTCAGCGCTTGTAAAACCAAGAACGCCGTGGAAGATGGCCCCAAGCCGCTCATAATCACCACCATCCACCCCTATGAACTGATGGTGAAGCAGATGGTGGGCGACGCCATTGAAGTGAAGTGCCTGGTGCCCCCCAATGCCTCTGTGCATACCTGGAGCCCACAACCCGCCGATCTTGCAGATCTGAACCGTGCCGATCTGGTGATTTCCAACGGCATGGGTCTGGAAAACTTCCTGGGCGACGCCCTGAAAAACCTGCCCGCCAAGCATCTCATCGCAGCGGATATGCTCAGCGATCTGGTGGCGCTGGATTCACTGAATCAAGTGAAAGAAGAACTGATGCACAGCGCCGCGCACAACGATACCAATGCGGTCGCCGATCACCATCATCATGAAGGTGCCGATCCGCATCTCTGGACCAGTCCCCTGATGCTGCAAAAGCTCTGTACCAAGCTCAAAAACGAGCTGGTGATCCTCTTCCCCGATGTGAGCCCTGTGATCAATCACAACCACGATCGCATCATCAAAGAACTTAGTACCACGCACGACACGATAACGGCTGAACGCGCCGCGCTCAAAGATCCCGCTCTGCTCACTTATCACAATAGCTTCCATTACTTCACGCGTGAATACCAGATCCCTTATCTGGGCTGGGTGCAAAGCTCTCCGGGAAAGGAACCTTCCGCCCGGGACCTGGCTGAGCTGGGCAAAAAGATCAAGGAACACCAGGTAAAATGCATCTTCATCGAGCCCCAACAAAACGACAAAGCCGCGCAAGTACTGGCCAAAGAGTATCAAATGCAGATTTACACTCTGGATCCTTTGGGAGGCAGTCTACCCGTGGATAGCGTCAGCGATCTCATCCTGGCCAATTGGAAGGTGATGAAACAGGCCTTTGCGCAATGAATCATCTCACGCTAGAAGCCTTTACCACGGGCGCGGGACGATGATATCCATCCGCGATCTGAATCACCGCATTTCCGGCAAATACATCTTGCAGGATATCAGTCTGGAGATACCAGACGGGGCTTTTGCCGCCATCATCGGACCCAATGGCGCCGGCAAATCCACCCTGGTAAAGCTGATAATGGGTCTGATTCCCCTGCAGGAAGGCTCTGTTACCATTGATGGCATGAAGCAACAGGACTGGCTGAAGCTATACAGCTTTGGCTATCTCCCACAACGGGAGGAATACGACCGCACCTTCCCCGCCACCGCTTTGGATATCGTCCTGATGGGCATCGCCGGCACCGTCAGCATTGGCAGACGCTGCAGCAAAGCCCAAAAGGCCAAAGCCCTGGATATTATGCAGCAATGCGGCATCGACGACAAGGTCAAAAGCTTCATCGGTACGCTTTCCGGAGGTGAGTTTCAACGTGTGATGCTGGCCCGCGCCATCCTTTCGGACAGCCCCTATTTGATCCTGGACGAACCCGAGGCGGGCATCGACCGTCCCGGTGTGCAAAGCTTCTTCGTGCTGCTAAAGCAACTCAATGAAGCGGGCAAAACCATCATCACCATCTCGCATGATCTGCATACCCTTTCAGACTATTGCAGCTTTCTGATCTGTTTGAACCGCACTTTGCACTGCCACAGCAAGATGGAATTGGTAAATGCCGATGTCATCCACAAAACTTTCGGCGACAGCGTGCGCCTGATCGAGAAGGATTATTGATGCCATTATTTCTGATCACTGCCCTCGCAGGAGCCGTGCTATCGGCCATATCCCTGGCCATCTTCGCCCCCTGGGTAACTCTGCGCAAGATATCCTACATGGGTGAAGCCCTGTCCCATATCGCCTTTGCCGGCATTGCCATCGCCATCATTACAGGTATAAATCTTACTCTATCGGCCACGATCTTCGTCTGCCTCGTATCCCTTGGCATATCCTGGCTGGCGCGGCGGCAACAACTGCAGGAAGCCAATACCATCACCATCTTTCTTTCCCTTTCCATGGCTCTGGGCATCATTCTGATCTCGCTTTCCCGCACCTATAGCTTTGATCTTGCCAGCTATCTCTTTGGCAATGTACTCCTGATCCAATCCTCTGAACTACTCGCACTGGGCATCCTGACCGTGATGAACATCGCCTTTGTGCTGATCTTTTACAAAGAACTCTTTTACCTTAGCTACAATCCCGAAATGGCAAAGGTCTTCCGCATCAAAACCTCGCCGGCAGACAAGCTGTTTTCCCTGCTGCTCGCCGCTAATATCGTACTGAATCTGAAAAGCGCGGGGATCATCCTGGTGAGTGCCCAATTGATTCTTCCCGCGGTGATTGCCTTCAATCTGGCACGCAGCTTGCCTCAGGCGTTGATCATTGCCATTATCTCCGCCATCATCTCCGCCTTGGCCGGCTTTGCCGTTTCATATCTGCTCAATCTCCCCACCGGCGCCACCATTGTGGTCTGCCAGGCGCTGCTCTACGCCCTCTCTTTCGTCTTCAAAAGGAGAATGTGATGCCGCATAGAGCTCTGACTCTTACTACCATGCTGATCAGCTTGCTCTTCATCAGCGTGATCTGGCAATTTGCCGAAACTAATATCCACGAGCTGGCCGAGAGTGCCTGGACTAAGATCAGTGGCAAACCAATACATCAGATATCCACCGCCGATTCCGCAGGCATCCCCATGCAGCTCTACGCCAACGGCGAAAAGCATTATAATCCCCTATTCATCGCCAGAGCAGCCAAAAAGGAATATTACCGGAGCCGCAATTGGGCCCAGGATGAGCGCTTTATGCAGCTTACGGACTGGCTGGTGGAGCACGGTGTGGAGACGGATTCCACCTTTCTCTTGCCCTATAGCTTTGATTATCCTGCCTATGATCAAAAGCAGCCCTGGTATTCAGCTCTTGCCCAAGCAGTGGCGATGAATGCCCTGGCTCACCGAGCCAGCTACAAAAGAGATCTGGATGTATATGCCAAAGCGATAAAGGCCATGCACAGCTTGCGTCCTGGGGCGGCTGGCCTGGGTTTTGCCCTGTCCGATAGCACGAATTGGTATATGGAGTACCCCGGTAGCGAGCCATATTACGTGCTAAACGGCATGATCGGCATACTGCTGGAGCTGCATTATTACTACAAACTGACCGATGATCCCCTGGCTTTTGAGCTTTTCGCTAAAGGATACCACGCCCTATTGGTGAAGCTGCCTGAGTTTGATTTTCACGGCTACAGCCGCTACGATTTGAATGGAAATAAAGCCGGCAGAATGTATCACCAAAAACACATCGAGCTACTCAGCCAACTGCAGGAACTGCAGCCCCACCCCAGGCTGAAGTATTACATCACGCGCTGGCATAAAGCCGATAGCTACCCCGTGATCTGGCAGATGCTTCTAAATCCTCGCTCCAAAAGGATTATCGCCTTTATATTGCCCTTTCTTGCCCTCTGGGCAGTACTATATTTTACTTTAGCTTCGTCGAATAGAAAGGCAGCAACCGGTCCGGATCATAGCTGAGCTTCGCCTGACGCAAACCCTCCAGCCCGATATCCTGTTCCCGGTTGATCCATTTGTAGCGTCCTTGTAGATAGCGCGCGGTCTCCCAATTTATAATCTGTGCGGAGCCTTTCTTATCCGGATCGAACTTTTCAAAATGCTCCGTGACCATATCATTGGTCTGGCGGCTGAAGATGCTATAGGCGGCGATCTTGTAATTCAAGCAGATGATGATGCCTTCCACGGGGAGGCTATTCCAAGCTTTGAGCGTGTTTTCGATCGCCTTGATCTCGGTCATCAGATATATACCTTCCGCACTGCGTTCCCGGCGCCATTTGTGCGTGAATTGCAGGATCACATCCAGTCTGTCCTCGGTGATCTTCATCACTTTATACTGCGGATAGGCGCGCCGGAATTGCGCGATCAGATTCTTCTTTTTGGCCAGTTTCTTGCCAGATAAATTCACCATTTTGTCGATGTCATACACATAGTCCGCCCAATCGCGGTCATTCACCAGCTCAAATAGCGAGCCCATTTCGGGGTATTTATCAATGTATTCCTGCGGAGTAAGGATCAGTTCTGCCTCGGGATAGTACGGCTTGAATAGCTTCACCAGCTCCACCAGTTCTGCAGGCAGCAGATCTTCCCCCACGGGATGCAATATGTATTGATACTGAGGATTGAAGAATACCAGGCGATCTTTGAACATCAGATATTGATTCTGATAGATCTGTCCCCAGACGATGAGATTAGTGATCGTATAATCGCAGTTTTCGCGGGGAAACTTATCCAGATAATCGCGTAGCATCAGAGTGTCGGCAAGCCCGAGCGGAATTAGCCCCGGCATCTTGGGATATTCGTGCATTTTGTCTCAGTCTCCCAATAGGAAGGGAGTATAGCCCTGCATCACCTTGAAGCCGAGTGAGCTGTAAAAACCCTCATAGCCAGGTTCAGAGATCAGACCGATCCATTGGATATCATGCTCTTTGAGATACTTCAGCAGCTCTCTGATAATCTCTTTGCCAATGCCCTGCCCCCGTTCGGATTCTTTCACCGTCACATCCTGGATATAGGCATCGCTGCATCCATCCGAAATGGCTCTGCCCATGCCGATGATTTCCTCACCTTTTTGGGCGATCACAAAGCAAAAGCTGTTTCTCACGATGCTGGCCACGGTGTCCAGGTACTTCGGATTCTCATCCTTCTGCCACCAGTCCACAGACCGGTAAAGCCTTAGCAGCGCTTCATTATCAGTCGATTTTACTACTTGATATCTGATATCGGTCATCATCCATTCCTATTTAATAATTCACCCGATATAATAATCCTCTTATCAGATTTTACCACTTTGGGATTTTACTATGGAACACCTGGGGGCATCACGATGCACTATTCTGCATCACAATTTGGTGATTTTCCGGATGCTGCTTTTACCCGCGATCGTGAGCTTAAGCTGATATATGCCCGAGGGCATGATCCTGCCACCGGCATCTTTTCCGTCCCAGATGCAGTTCATTTCGCCCTTTGGAGCTGATACACCGTGATATTCTCTGATCACCTGCCCTCTGCAGTTATAGATGGTCAGGGAGCCAGCCCCACATTGCTCTGTCCTGGCCGAGATCTGTACGCTGCTGACAAAGGGATTGGGCTGGCTGGATATCTGCAGTTCTGGTACGCCATGCGAATCCTGACTGGAGCTTGCATTGGCATCCTTAAAGGCATACAGGCTCTCATCCGAGCCATCTTTCTGCAGCAGGAGCCACAGATAATCACCGCCATCAAAAAGCAGGGGATAGCCGGCTGGAAACTGCGCGTAGGGTAGATTTACGTCGATCCACGTACTATTATCCAGATCCGGACTGTAGAGATTGATGATGCTGTTCCCGCCAGAACTGCTTTTTTGCATTAGCAAGGCTTTGTCCTGGAACCATAAAGCTTGAATCTGCTCGCCCTGGATGTGGGTGCATCCCGGAAAATCGCTGTAGTTTGAATAGCTGTCGCCTGCCCCGCGCTCTTTCACCACAAAGTTATAAGCGATGGGGCCGGCCCCGTACAGGCTCATGTGAGCGCAAAGCACTAGATCATCGGTGAAAAACAGCACCGGACGTTCTTCCTCATAGCCCCCGTAATACATATCTTCTTCCCACCAGACCTCGCTACTGATGCTGGTTCCGGAGATTCGGTAAGTACCGCTGCCGTTGTAGCTCGTACTATTCTCCAGACGCTGACGCTGTACCCAATAGAGATCATCGTCCAGCTTTACACAGCTATGCGCCAGATGATTGGTCAAATTGGTCTGCTGAACGGCGTAGCTGCTGTTGATCAGATATGGATGCGTATCTACCGTAGTGGGATAAGCACAAAGGAGCAGGTATTCCTCGCCCAGTTTTACCAGGGTAGCGTATATGGTTTCATAAGGTAAAGTAAAGATGGCGCTGCAAGATCCGGCAGTGGTATTCCAGCGGTACAATTTGTCAGCTTCGCTGTAAAGGATCTGCCCCTGCCCAAATTGCCGTAAGCTGATGGATATCGCCAGATCGTCGTAGCTGTGATTTGCCGCGGCAAAATTGCTGTAGGAAGTGATGCCGCCTTCATCAATGCGGATCACCAGCAATACTTTGCTGTAGCAGACGTAAATCCACAGCTTGTCATAAAGCCTTTCCCCCGTGCTCCATTGATACTCGCCGCTCTGTGTTTGCGAAAGCGTTTGGGTAAAGATCGTTTCGCTCTGTACCGGTGCTTCCTCTGCCAGATATCTCTTGCGGACGATCTGATATCCGGTGGTGCCCGGCTGGAAATAATACGCGTCAAAAGTATCTCCTATATCCACCAGGGTATAGGCATCAGTAACGCTGTATTCGGCAGTGGCTGTAAAATCAAGTGACCGAGTAGCGAACAGCATGGAAGCTGTGATTACTAGTATTACAAGCATCAAAACGTTTTTCATGGGTACTCCTATAGGCTGTGGGAAAGAGCAATATTTGTTCCATTTACTCAGCTTTCCAGCCACACAGAAGGGTGAAGAGTGAACGCTGCGCTTAGCGATAGATATAGGGTTTTTGGCATGGGGTAGCGTACACTGAAAAGTGAATGTGTAAGAACCTGCAACCCATAACGCTTAACCCATAACGCCTAACCCATAACGCCTAACCCATAACCCCTAACCCATAACACCTAACCCATAACACTTAACCCATAACGCTTAACCCATAACCCCTAACCCATAACGCTTAACCCATAACCCCTAACCCATAACGCCTAACCCATAACCCCTAACCCATAACGCGAAAGCTTGAAAAACAGAAAAGGACCTCCGGTCTTGTGACTCAGAGGTCCGATCTGATGTATACAGTGAGACTTATTTCATTAGTACTACTTTGGTTTGCAGAGAAAGCTCCCGGCCATCAACCCTGATCAGATATATGCCGCTGCCGCAGGCGTTTCCATGGGCGTCCCGGCCATCCCAGGAGAGGTAATTCCACCCTTCAAGGAAGGATTGGGGGGAATACTGACATACCCTTTCCCCTCTGGCATTATAGATCGTACATTGTCCTGACTGAGCTTCGGGGACATAAATACCGATCTGCGTGAGAGGATTGAAGGGATTGGGGAATGCTTTCAATCTGGCCGTTGGGATGGGGACCGACGGGGGGTTTTCACCTTCCGAGCTTAGAGTGATCACGGCGGGGCCGTGGAAGCTGCTTTCGCCATTCAGTTCCATCGCTTGTAGCCAATAGTAATAGGTCCCAGGTTCCAACGTGTTTTCTTCTACAAAGCTGTAGCTGTGGCTGTTTGAACTGTTAGTGGCCTCGATGAATTGCCGTAGATCGATGGCTGTGGCCAGATCATCGGCAGTGTTGCGATAAACACTGTATCCGCTGAGCCCTGTTTCGGATTGTGTGGTCCAGGCCAGATTAACCAGATTATCACTGGTGACAAAGGCCGTGAAAGCGGATAGCTCCACCGGCAATGTGGATTCATCGTAGTATCCCACTGCCCATTGACTGAGGTCATTTACATCCAGGGCGGTGATGGTACTCACAGTAACCGATGTGTTTGGATAAATCACCCAGGAAGCAGATTCATTGTTCCGCCGGCAGAGCCGCCAGTTTTCCGGATCGCCAAACGGCAGATAATCGCTGATATCAAAGGTGATATCCATTTCGTAGCTGTCGAGCGTGGTGCTGATATCCCAGTAAACTGGCGCCAGATGCGTGATCCCGGCAGGCAATGCTTTGGCGGGCAGCCCGGGAATCTTATCGATCCAGATCGTATTCATCGTATGTAAAGGTCCACCACCAATGGCAGTGGCTACTTCAATATCCAGATCCACATCTGCCAGGTTAAACTGCTGTGGGAAGATGCCACCCAGATCCACTTCAGGATTGGCAAAGAAATTCTGCTGAGTGGCAGGATATACATCGATGATCATGTCGTAATAACCCACAGAACCCTGAATCAGATAATCGAAGGTAACCAGATCAAATTCGATCTGTCCGGAACCATTGTCCATTGCCGCTCGAAATCCAGCGCTTGCTCCCGTGATGTTTGCCCGGCCATGACCCGTGACAGGATGCCCGGTTCCCATATCAGATTGCCAGTTACCCGCCCCATCCGGGCCAAGACCTAGGGCAAGGAGATTCGTCCGCATGGTTTCATGGGTAGCGTATGGTATCACTGAATCGAGTTTGATGTTTTCCAGGGTCATCCATTCAGGAGCACAGGTGATCAGATAATAATCTGCCATATAGGTTCTGGCTTCACCAGATTCACCAAATTCGCCCCAAGCTCCAGCGGGATCAACAGTGTTAATCTTGCTAAAGCCCACCAGATAGAAATCGGTGTAGTCAGATATATGCACATCCCCGGGATCTGCGGCAAAGGGA
The DNA here is from genome assembly GCA_017994635.1 of Candidatus Cloacimonadota bacterium. Taxonomy (GTDB): domain Bacteria; phylum Cloacimonadota; class Cloacimonadia; order Cloacimonadales; family Cloacimonadaceae; genus UBA5456. The sequence continues at coordinate 13,416 of JAGOKK010000009.1, forward strand.
AGATCCTCCATTATACAGGAGTATTCGGAGCCTTCATACCAGCCGAATCTGTAATACGCATAGGTGTGGTAATAACTGGCTATTCCATCATTCCAAGTAAAGGGATTGGCGTCGCCGTGAATATACCCTGGATCATCCAGATCATAAGACCAATTGGCAAAATCATGGGTAATCATATCATCGAAAAACAAGCGGAAAAAGCCGGTGGCTTGCCCCATCAGCGCAATCGGCGATAAAAACAAAAAACTGAAAAACAGAATAAATACTAAGCTAAATGAACTCACTTTGCGGTTCATACTTCCTCCCCTGCTGTTTACTAGCTTTCCAAGTCAGAAAACCAGGAATGCATAATAGCATAGCGTAAATGGATTCAAACAATTGACAAGGGGATTTTTTGCCTCGTCGAAACCCATGATTTTATGAGGGAAAAGGCAGAGCTAACGGTAAAAGACTATTGAGCAAAGGTGAAGGGTGAAGGGTGAACGCTGCGCTTAGCGATAGATAGAGGGTTTTTGGCATGGGGCAGCGTACACTGAAAAGTGAATGTATAAGAACCTGCAACCCATAACCCATAACCCTTAACCCTTAACCCATAACCCATAACCCTTAACGCCTAACCCATAACCCCTTTTCACACAAACAGTGCCAGAGATACCGCCATGATCACCATGCCGGCGATCAATCCAGAGATGGCGATATGGTGTTCAGCATATTCCTCCGCCGTGGGCAGGAGTTCATCCAGCGAGATATAAACCATGATGCCTGCCACCGCGGCAAAGACCAGGCCGAAGGCAGCGTCGCTGATGAAGTGTTTCAAGAGAAAAAAGCCCAGAATGGCGCCGATGGGTTCGGATAGGCCAGAAAGGCTGGAGTAAACGAGGGCTTTGGCACGGCTTTTTGTGGCATAAAATACCGGTACCGAGACGGCTATCCCCTCTGGAATATTGTGGATAGCGATGGCAATGGCGATGCTGACACCCAGGGTGGGATCTTTTACTCCCGCCATGAAAGTTGCCAGGCCTTCAGGGAAATTGTGAATCCCGATGGCGAGCGCGGAAAAGAGACCCATACGCATCAGCTTGTTATCGTCTGGGATAGCCTTTTTCTTCTCTTCGCAATTCATGTACTTCATCTCGTGCGGGTTTTCGTATGATGGCACCAGAAAGTCGATTAGGGCAATGATGCCCATACCAGCGAAGAAGGCAAGCAGGGTGAGCCAATATCCCTGTACTTCGCCATAAACGAAGCTGAGCGATTCTCTGGCTTTGGGGAAGATCTCGATGAAGCTTACATAGATCATTACTCCTGCGGAAAGCCCCAGAGCGCCGCTGAGGAACTTTGGGGAAAACTTTTTGGAGGCAAAAGCCATTAGCGAGCCCACCGCAGTAGATAGGCCCGCTAAAAGGGTTAAAGTAAAGGCAAAAAGGAGATTGCCGGATTCCATGGCTATTTGACTTTCAGGATCTTACCCGTGGAAGCAGAACCTTCCAGACGGTAAAAATATACTCCATTGGGCAGATCGGTGGCATCCCAGCTGACACTATTTGAGCCTTGCACCAGATTGGGCAGGGCAATGGTCTGCACCTTCTGTCCCTTTACATTGAAGATATCCAGGTTACTTTGATAATGCTTGGCGCTATCGATCTCAAAAGAAAGCTGATCCTGGAAAGGATTGGGATAGCTCCCGCTGACCTTCAGTACTTCCGAGACTGTGGCATCGTCATTTGCCAGGACAGTACTAAGCACGATGGGGATCTTGTATTCTCCGATATTGGGAGAGCTGACCACAAAGTTGAAGACCGCGGTGCCGTGAGTGCCGATACTGATATTCAGATCGTAACCGGCGGCGGTTCCGGAAGCCAGTGTAAAGGGAATTTCCATGCTGCCTGGATAGCAATTGCCATCCACATCGCAGTAATTGAAGTACCAATCCGGTGGGGCAGAAACTACCTCGATGTGACGGGTGTAAGTATCATCAGCGCCGAGATTCCAGATATAGAATGCGGGTGATTCATATTGGGTATTGTCTTGTCCATAATAGATATTGGAACCAAAAGGCAGGGCGGCCTGCACCCGGTATTGGGGCATGGCTTTACTGCTGACGCTTTGGATGATCTCGCCAGTTTCTAACTGGACAAAGGCAACTGCCCAAAGATTGGACACATTCCAGGAATAATCGATGGCAAAAGCCTGGTCGAAAGTCTGAACGCTGCCGGTGTAAGAGATAGAAAGATCCTCAGAAATGACATCCCGCAGTATATGGGTCAGGTCGCTGGTTACATCATCTTCCAGCAGGTAATAGATCAGCTTGGCATTGGTGTAGCTCACATCCGGATCCAACATTTCCAGATCCACACCCACCACACCAGTGGCAGCCACAAAAGTGGGCATCTGCATCCGGATGGGTGAGCCCTGATAACGGAAGTGATTGGCAGCGATCATGTAACTGGTGCCATCGGCAATCCCATCGCCGGAGCCATCCACGCGGATCTTTCCGTTGAAGATCACCGCCGGCAGACCTTGTACATCGTAATAACTGAAGCGGGCGTCGATTTCAGGGGTGCTATATTCGCCGCTTTCGGTGAGCAGGCGGGTATAGATCAGCTCTCCTTCGGAAACTTGGGAGGCCACAACGTCCAGGCCGTCCAGAGCAAATTCACATGCTCCGCACCAAGTAGCACCGAAGTTTTCCACCAAAGTAGTGGTGGGATACAAGGTAGGATCAGCCGCCAGGAAGGCCATGCTGATCAGCATAAGAATTGTGGTGATATACTTCATGTTTATACTCCTAAAATCTGGTGGTAAACTCTGCTTTTACACCCTCAAAAGGAGCCACAAATCTGCAAACTCCATTGCGGCAGACTTTTCCTCCAGCTTCCTTACCAGCGAAGATGAGGATGTCGCTATGGCTGAAGAGGGGATACTTTGCTTCGATATTTGGCATATAGCGGCTTTCCATGAGGGAAGAGAAATCCTCGAGGTGAGCGGAAAGCCCCAGAGACAGGGATAGTTTATCTACGCTGAAATCAGCCTGCAGTTTTGGTTCGTAATGGCTGGATTCATGGTCGTAGGATTGCTTTTCCACGGTTTTAAACTCCCCTTTCAAGGTGAGCGGTAGATCCGCAATCTCAAAAGCGGCGGTAAGCGCGGGATAATACTCTTTTTGCCAGTAGCTAACTGCTTCATCTATCTTTTCGATGTGAGAAAAAGACAGATTGTACTGTTGTGACCCCTGATACGCCACTTCTACATAGAGATCGTTCATCTGTTTGTCCTGCGGGCTATCCCAGGCTTCGGCATAATCGGCGCTTAGCGACCAGGTGTAGCCAAGATTGAGCAGTGCCCGGGCCTGCCAGCCTTCTTCGTCAATACCGCTGGCCAGAGCGTCAGACAGGGTCTCTGCATGGTAGTTTGCCAGGGGCAGATCCTGCAGGCGATAGCTGAAATCATCATAGTGTTTATAAGCACCGCCCAATTGGAGGGGTCCAAACATATAGTCCGCATTGGCATAGATGGCAGAGCCTTCGATGGCGCCGCCAGCTATGCGATAGTGCTTGCTAACGGCATACTCGGTATAAGCTTCCAGATTGGCCTGACTGAGCAGCAATCTGCCGGCAAAGACATCACGGAAGCTATAGCGGTTCATCGCGCCCAGATTGCGGAATCCGAGGGCTGATGCGCCTAATTGAATGCCCTTCACAACGGGGTATTGGGCATCTGCGCCATAAGCCAGATCCCAACGGTCGGCATAGCTCTGACTCTCGATGCCGCCATAGAAGGTTTTGAACTTCAGCTTGCTATCATACTTGATCAGAAAGCTTTCCATGCGGTGATCGGTATCGAATTCCACATCTTCATAAGAGCGGAAGCTGAGTCCCTGTCCGAAGGTCTCGGAAGTGGTTCCGGCGTGCAGGGAAAAGGCGTCCTGGCTGTATCCGGCATAAAGCTCTTTCCAGCCCAGTTCCAGACGGTTGGGATCCAGATCCTGCATCAGCTCGGTCTGTTGGTTTGAATATTTGGGCAATTCGCCGATGAACTTCATGCCAAAGCGGAAGTTTCGGTAAGCCAGATTGAAGGCGAAGCTATCTTTGAAATACACATTCAGGGAATCTTCTGCATTGCGATAAATCATCTGCGCTTCGTTGATGCCGTTGATCTGCAGATTGGTCTGAGCCATCAGCGCAGTGCCGGCAAGTGTCAAAAGCAGGATCACAAGTAGCTTATGTTTCATCTATCGCCCTCTAAAGTCTGCGGTTCCGGATTCTCATCTTCCAGCTTCACTTTGTCTGTGGGCACAGGCATGATCTCCGGATTGACCATCGCTTTGATGTGGCGGTCGTATTCGGCTTCCAATCCGGGTTCAAAACCTACGTGAGAATAGACGATTTGACCTTCTGGATTGAGGATAAAACTATGGGGAGGAGTGCCTACATTCAGTTTTTTGGCCAGGCTCTTGTCGGGATCAAAGAGGGCGACAAACTTGTAGTTTTTGCTCTTCAGATAGTTCTTGGCGCGCATCTGGGTCTTGGGGGCATCGATGGAGATCATCACCACAGTGAGGTCTTCATACTTTTGTGCCAGATCATTGAGGTAAGGCATGGCGGTCTTGCAGGGGGCGCAGAAATCAGCCCAGAAATCGATCAGAATAGGGCCTTTGCCCAATAGACTTTCCAGGCTTACATTGTTGCCATCCATATCGGACAAGCGAAAATCCGGCATCAGATCGGCCGCGCTGAGTGTTACCATCAGGATGGTCAGGGCCATCAGCAGTACTAAGCGTTTCATTTATTTACTCCTTGTGGGCTGTAAATTGCTCTGAGTAATGCCGCCATATATGGTGGCGTTATTCTGGAAGCTGGCAGGTTTCTTTTGGGCAAAGATCACCAGAGTGTACTCTGCGGGAAGTTCACCTGGAGTGGTCAGACTAAAGGGGATGGGCTGGGACAAATCCACGCCTGCGAGGCTATGCGATCCCTTGGCACGTACCACGTTGTGCAGCGGCTGCCCCGCGTAATTTGTATATTCATGTTCATCGGAGATAATCACGTAGTTCAGCACTACATCGCTGAAGTCGATCTCCATTTTGGGGGTAAGCTTTACGTTGCCGCTCAGTTCATTACCCGCTACCATAGTGTTGATCAGATCGTAGCTGACAGGTTCATCCACGCGGGTGTAAGCATCCACAATGCTCTGATACTGACTAAGGCTGCTGTCGCTGCTGTCATTTACTTTATCGGTACCCTGAAACACCGCTGAGGGCTGCGACCAGGCCTGGTAATACATGTAGGTCTGATCTCCCGGAAGGGCCAGCTCCATAGTAACATGATGCTCCAGATAGATGAAGTTTTGGGGATACTGAGCTTGCAGTGCCTGTAACTTGGCTTCGGAGGGAGGACAATTTGGGCAGGTACGGAAGGTGAAGTATTCAGCAATCACCAGTTGCTTGCCCAGATTGGGAATACACACGCTATTGCCCTTTAGCACCCAATTGTCCCCTTCCTTGCGGATGGTTTCACCGATAAAGCTGCTATCGGCCAATACACTGCTATTCCGCGTTACTTTGAGGCGCCAGTTTACAACGGCATTTTCGGCATCTGTGCTTTGTGCGTTGAGGGCGAGCACTTCATAAATGGTGCCTGATTCGCTGAGGAAGCTGCTGATCCAGGCCACGCGATCTGCTTTATTGATACCATTATGTAGGTAGTCATCGCTGTACATGGCCTCAATCGCACTAACATCAGAGGCTGTGATCTGTGTGAGGGCAGCCTGCAGAGGCATGAAAAAATCGGCATCAAAATCCACATCGGTGGGGGGTGCAAAGCTATGCTCAAAACGGTCGCAGGAAACTGCTCCCAGTAGTAGTAACAGAGCCGTCAAAATCAATATATATCGCATCATATCCTCACTCAGCTATTTTATCCAGGGCTTCATTTACCATGTTTTTACTCAGCAATTCCGGAAATACCACAGGTTCCTTACCCGGTATGTACAGGGCATTGAAGGGAACGCCCATGCGCTCATGCTGCTTGACCCATTCCAGCAGGACAGGATCCTTTTTGGTGAAATCGCCCTTTAGTAATACTACTCCTTTGGCTTGGAAAGACTGCATCATATCATCGGTAAAAAGGACGGTCTTTTCATTTGTTTTGCAGTTTTTACACCACTCGGCGCCGATATCCAGAAACACGCTCTTACCGTCAGCGAGTAGCTTGGCGTGCAACTGAGGAGAAAAAACGTACCAGCCTTCGGGAGCATGCGTGGATTGGACCATCTCGTCACCCACGGGCTGTACCTGCATTTTATCCAGATGCTTTTCCTGAATGGGCAGATAGTGCCAGGCAGCAAAGATGATCATCAGGAGGGGGATGATGGTGAAGATCCACTGTGTGGTTTTACTGTATTCAAACCGGACAAACTTGCCATAAAGCCACACGGCAAAGCCCAGAATCAAGAGGAACCAGAGTACGGAAAGTAGATACAATCCTCCGGTTAGCGCCAGGGTGGTCTTTAGCATGGTATAAACCAGATAGAGCAGCACAAAGCCCATCAGTTCTTTGAACAGCACCATCCAGTCTCCCGGCTTGGGGATGATTTTGAGCGCTTTGGGGAACATGCCGATGAGGATGAAGGGGAAGGCAAAACCCAGCCCGATCAAGAGGAAAAAGACCATGATCAGCACCGGGGGAAGATTCATGGCAAAAGGCAGCGCCGCACCCAGGAAGGGTCCCGTGCAGGAAATCGCCATCAAAAAAGCAAAGATGCCGCCAAAGAAACTGCCGCCGTAGCCGCCCTTGGTGGTAGCTTTACTGGCAGTATTCATCCCCGGAGCGGTGATTTCAAAGATGCCCAGGAGCGAAAGAGCGAAGACAAAGACGATCGCCAGCAGCGCTACTCCAAAATATGGGTTCTGGTTTTGCGTACCCCAGCCGGCAGTGCTGCCCGCAGCCTGGATACCGATGAAAATGCCCGCCAGAATGGCAAAGGAGATCAGTACGCCCAGGGTGTAAACCATCACGTGTCTAAAGACCTTGCTGCGATCTTTCTGAGCTTGATTGATGATGCTCATGATGCGGATGGGCAAGATGGGCAGGACGCAGGGAGTAATATTCAGGATCAGGCCGCCCAAAAAGGCAAAGATTAGGTACTTCAGGATTTCGCTCAATCCGCTTTGTTTTGCCGGAGGCTCAGCCGCGCTTTCTTCTGCCGAACTCTGCGCATCAGCTTCTGGCGCTTCAATTTCTACCAAAGGTTCATCCGTATCGGTAACCGCCGTTTCAGGATCATTGGCAAGCATAGTTTCGGATATTGGACGTGACTCCTGAATGGTAAAGGATAGCGTGGCTTCTTTTTCTTCCGGTGGATCGCACATCCCGCTCGCATAGCAGAGATTGTAGCTTAGCAGGACATCCAGGGTCTTAGTGCCAGGTTTGGCACCGGACTTAACCGTAAACGGCAGGCTGAGCTTTACTGAAGGGTAGTATTGCCACTCGGTGTCAGATACGATCTTGGTTGGCTTGGGCAACACCATCGGGGCAATCTGCAGATCAGGATGGCTGGCCTCGATGTAAAAGTAGGCAGGGTCATTGGGATCCACGCTCTGTTTACGATCAGAGGGTATCGTCAGCGTTGCGCTGATGGTACCTGCATCACCGGGACCAAGTATTTTGGGAGAAATATTGAAGCTTACGCTCTGAGCCGTGAGACCCAGCGTAAGCAACCATAACACTATCAGTATGGGCGCTGTAAACCGTGAGCGCATCTATACCTCCACAGGAATTCTGTTTACTATCAAATATCTTAATGCAGTTTACATTCCATACCATCAGAAAACCTCATTTCTGATAGATTTATGTCGCTTTGACCACTCAAGCTCCTGATATGCTCCGTGCGTTCTCCTATTTGGTTCTATTACAGATGCGATTGTGGAAATAGCTTGACGCGTATAGCAAGTATGAAAACCGTGATAGTGGTTTGTTAATTCTCAGTTTTGGCCAAAACAACAAGGATAGCAAGAATGTCACAAAGAACAAAGAGTAGCCTTGAACCGGATTTCATGTCCGATAATCGGGATATATCATGATGGAACTGGATCTCATCGAGGTCATCAGGATCGCAATGAAGAACCGGCGATTGATCATATTCATCGTATCCATCGCCATGGTAGCAGCTATTACCTACAGCATGCTTGCGCCGATGATTTGGAGTTCCGAGGCTGTGTTCTATGCTCGTAGCAACAAATCACTGGAGCTGACCCAATCTGCATCTTCCATGAGCAAAATGATCAAGGATTTGGTGGAAAGCAGTGCTCAAGATGAAGCAATGGCATGCGTAAACATAATGAAATCCAGAAGCTTCACCGAAGAGGTGATTCGTCGTTTTAGTCTGATTGACTACTTCAAACTTACCGATCCCGATTCTCTGGCGAATATGGATGATGCGCTTGAGCGAATCCCCCGTGTGGTATTCATAAATTATGATGAGGATGAAAACCTGGTTTATGTGAGGGTTGAGACAAAGTCCAAAGCTCTTTCCCGCAGTATCGCTGATTTTTACGTGACTCGCCTGGAAGATTACTTGAAACACAGCCGTATGGTGAAGGGAAGGACAAACAGGATTTATCTGGAACAAAGGGTAAATGAGCTGTGGACGACAATAGACTCTCTGCAAACGGCCATAAGCCAGTTTCAGACAGAACACAAGGCAGTTAACTTGAATGAGCAATCCTCGCAGTTAGTCCTCCAATACTCTGATTTGATTGCCAGTAAAATGAAGCTGGAAGTGGATTTAGTGCTTGCCAAAACAAACTATGAAGCAAACTCCCCAATAGTGAAAGATCTCGAATTGCGTCTTTCCGCTCTGGGGGAGCAAATCAGCAAGCTGGAAAAAGCAGATACCGATTCCATCTACCTATTTCGCCTGGACATGTCACAATTGCCTTCATTATCATCCAGGATGGCTATGATGCAATTGGAGTATGACGTCATGAGAGTAGTGTACGATTATGTTCGTCCCCAATATGATGCCGCTATACTGGAAGAACTCAAGAATCTTCCCCAGTTGGAAATCCTGGATCAACCCCGGGAAAGCGGACGCAGAGTAAAGCCACGTCGTGGTGTAATCTGCATAGTTACCATGCTAATGGCAAGTTTCTTTTCCATTGTCCTGGCAGTATACAAAGAACTGATTGTTTCTCAAAGCGATAGACTGTCGGAGCTGAAAGCTTCCCCGAAATGAAAAGCGAAGTTATCAAGAATGGCCTTACAGGCCTATGTGTCCTGATAATTGTTTGCGCTTCGCTGGTTACTGGGATTGGTATGCAAGCCCAAAGCCTGGAATATGTGATCAAGGCATTTGCATTCATTGCCCTGGCTACTATCTGGTTGTTGACCAAAGGATTCAGCCTTCCCAGGGTTCTGGTCCTGTTTTGCGTCATGTATCTGCTGCCTATATTCAATATGTTCATTTTTGCGATGTTTATGCTGGTCTTCGTGTTTTTAGCAGACCTCAGCATGAGCTCAAAGCGGCAGCTGCTGTTGCCCTATCCACTTAGTTTTCTTTTTTTGATTGCATTCGGTCTGGTAGCTCTTAGCAAAACCTATGTACCTGATGGGGTACTTTACTTCATATCCACGATTATAGTCCCCCTGGTTTGTTTTGTAGCGATCATCAATGCCCGTCCGGACAGAGCAGCTTTAGATCTATGGATGCGGGGCATCAGTGTGATAGCGGCGATCGTGGCATCAATTGGTATTTATCTGGCATTGACCAACCCCACTCAAAGAATCGGTTCCACCTGGTCAAACGCGATGACGATTAATGGATTCTACGCTCTGGCGTTCTTTTTCAGTGTTGGCCTGGCGTTCAGGGCTGCCTCAATGAGCTCTCGAGTAGCATGGATTTTCGCTGCAGTATTGATCTTTTTTGGAATGCTTTTCACATATACCCGGATGGCAATGCTGGCCATTGTTTTTGGTATGCTGCTGCTCATCCTGAGATATCGGAATTTCAGGATTTGGGGATTGCTGCTCATAGCACTTATCCCTCTATTGATCCCTTCATCAAAGATGAATCGTGGGGAAGTGGTCTCCATGATAGATATATCCATTTTAATCCGCTTTATTGCTTGGTACAAGGCATCATTCATAATTGCGGAGCATCCTCTTACCGGCATAGGCTTCAGCACATGGCAGGATATCTATCACAATATGATTCCTATTCCCTTTCTGTACGCCCAGCATACTCACAATGTGTACATCAACCTACTCGTGGAAATGGGAGTGTTTGGTACTCTTGCCTATCTGGCCATCATCTTCAAAGGCATGCGGAACTACTATCTAAGCGCTGTTAAAGGGTGTGATGACATGCAGGCATTTTGCGTCCTCACCGGGATGCTCTCTCTGCTTTTTGCCTGCTTAACGGATATATTCATCCAGCAATACTCGATTAGCTTCTTGTTTTGGATCACGCTCGCACTGATGGTAAAAGAGGCTTCTTTACCTCAGGAAAAGGTTGTGGAGTCGTGTCAAGCTTGACTTGACGCCACAGTCTCGTGTTACACCTCGCCCCCTGCTGCCCCGTATTTTACCCGAACGCCACTTGAACCCCTCCTGAACTGGGTTCGGGTGGAGTTCAAGTGGGATTCGAGTGGAGTACGTCTGGATAATGGGAAAGATGTCTGGCTCTTCCTGGGAATTGTCAAAGGGGTGTCACGTTTAGACATCCAACGCCGTCAAAGTGCCACCGAGTTATATGGATAATGCCATCAAACTAATGGAGGAACTAGAAGGGAAATTCTACCTCATATACAAAAAAGCTTTTGATAGTCCTTCCTTTCTTTTTGATATCAATACAAAGGATATCTTCCCGTCCATTTACGATTGGCATAGAAATTGAATACACTGCTTCGTTGTTATTCACATATCCCGGTTGATAACGATAAATGATTACTGGCGGTAAAAGGTAGTACAGTAGCTTGGTGGGCAGTGACAAGGCTACTGCTTCCATCGCATCAGGAAGGTCTGCGGTTTTGAGTGCCAAACCCAATGAATCCACAGCTGCTCTACCCTTAGCACTTTTCAATGATACATAAAGCGTTCTACTATAGGCATCATGATTGACATAGTATAATCCTTCCATTTCTATGTTATCATCACCCAGAGTCTGGGCTCTTGTATAGTTAGCGGCTTTCCAGTTTTTTCTGGTTTGCATAGCATAAGGATCTTTTATCCACAGATGTCTTTTGTTGTAGTAAGTGGCCACAGGCTTTGCCCAATTCTCTGCGGTAAGCGCATCGTGATATGCACGAGGATTTACTAAGCAAGAATCCAGGGGGCATGCATCTATCTGTTCCCGAAATAGATGATACTCCTGATAAGCACTATTCACCCAGTAGTGGTCCTTCATCAATCTAAATCCAAACATCACTGACACTAGTAGGGTACATAAGGTCAAAGCTTTGTGATGATGCCCCCAGCTTAGCATGAACAAACGCAGACAAATCACCAGCAACACGCCGAGTAGTAATATGCTCATGCGACTGGAGTAGATCGGAGGAATTAGCAGAGCAAACAGCGTGCCTGCGAGAGCATTAAGGACAAACAACAGCGCTGGCCAGTTTTGCTTGATGAGATCAAGGTTTATACCTGATAATCCAAGAATACCCAATATCAAAAGTGGTATAGCCCGAATCATATCAAAGGCAATGAATCTCAGATTATTTAGACTGAAGCCAATTGCCCTCACCCCTGTTTTTGCTGTTTCATAAGATGATCTGCCGCTGTTTCCGGGAGCTAACAACAAGATCATAAAACCAAGCAGTAAACCCAGCATAGCCCAAAAATACCATCGGGGGAGCTGTCGCGGTTTTTTGATCAAACAATACCCGGCATAAGTTCCCATCGCCAATAACACTCCGGGTACAAGGGGTTCATTGGTATCTCCAGCTATCAGCCCCATAAAGAACATAAGCACGGCAAATGCCCAGCCTCTGTTTTGTCTGTGGTCTTCCTGAATAAGCCATCGGACAGGAATCAAGAACATGAAGACAATCAGTTGCGTCCAGATATAATTACAACTGAAAGCAGGAAAGTACACATTGCGTTGAGATACTGTGATGGATAGGTAAAACAGCATCGTACACAGCGGCCATACTGGAATTCTGGCTTTATGCTTTCGTCCGGCCACCCAGGTAGAGTAAAGGTAGGTAAGGGCAAGGAACACAATAGTATTCAGTAAATCAAAAATCCAACCCGGCAACATTAACATAAACTGCAGAATACCATGCGCCACTATTCTGCCAGTTAACGTTTTGTACAAGGCTGAGAGTGAACTGCAATAATCTTCAAATCCTGATATTCTTTGATAGCTAGGCGATGTAGAATCTCCATTGGCAAAATCGGGATTAAACTTGAAACTGTAGAGATAGTCATCGGAACAAAAATGCGTCTGAGTATTAAGTTGCCACAGGACTAAAGCTGTGAGCAAGATGATTGCCAGGCTCACGACGTTCAGTAGTTTACTCATTGCGTTACATCTTAGACTTCACGGACTGCTTTTACTTCTGATGCCTGCTTCTTGAGCGTAGAGACCTTGTATTGGCGTCGCCAGATGTTTATCTTTATCTTTAGCAAATCCACAAATACATTTATGCTATCCTTCATGGTTCTCACCCTACTTTGAGACGCCGGATAAAGCTTGATCGGAAGCTCCACAATCTCTATCCCAAATAGCTGCACCAAACTTAAAATCTCTACATCAAAAGCAAATCTCCCTAGCATTTGCATGCGGAACACAGCCTCGGCTACATGAGCTGGAAACAGTTTGAAGCCACATTGGGTATCCTTTAGCTCCAAGCTCAATAGCTGCCTGATAATGATATTACCCAGTCTGGATACGAACACACGAGAAGCCGATATCTCGTCCCGTCTGGTATCAGAGGCAATATACTTGGATCCAACAACCACCCGGTTGCTCTGTGAAATTTCCAGAAAGGCATCCAATTCATCTATGTGAATCTGGTTGTCAGCGTCCATAAACAGCCTGTATTCACCACTTGCAAGGAGCATCCCTTCCCGAACAGCTGATCCCTTTCCCATGTTTTGTGGTAGAGACCATACCTGTAATCCTGGTTTGCCCTGATATTCTTCCTTCAGGGTTTGGATCATGTTGTCTGTACTGCCGTCATTGACTACCAGTATTTCATAGGAGAAGTTCTTGCTATCCAGCCACTTGTATATAGAATCCAAAGTTGCAGGAAGACGGTCATGCTCATTGTATGCCGGAATTACTATACTTAAATAATACTGTGACTCTTTGCCATATTCCGATAGAGGCGGAATGTAGGACAGATTATAATCTGCCAAAGTCCAATGGCGGATGACAGTAAAATTCCAAAACATCACTATTACTGCCACCAACATCTTGCACAACAGATAGTTGTTATCTATAAATCCGGAAAAGAGATCCAACTGCTCATAGAACAAGGTCATCAGCAGGAGAGTCAATAGCAACCCAGTCATACTGGTAACAAAATATTTTATATACTGACGGATTATTGCGGGAGATAAGTTCCTAAATGTGTAGTATTTGTTGAAGATGAAGCTGGATACATTACCACACATAAAGCCAATGATAACCGATAACTTGATCGGTATGTTCAGAATCCTAAAGCTAAGATGAAGGGCTACTAAATCAATGCCGGTAACGATGCAGCCTACGATGACGTACTTGATAAACTGCCGGATACCTTTGCTCTGAGCCAGTGCTGATATCTTCAGCATCCCATATCCTTTGAAATCTGGGATAATACCTGGTTCATGATACCATCACTTTGCCAGGCACACCATTGATATTGATTGGTCCCAAGGGCCTGGCTTGATCTATCTTTATCCTGATTTGCATCATATTGTTCTCCATATATCAGACTCGAAATGACATTTATCATTCATGCAGTATATGCACCATTGTCTGTCAAGGTGTTTTTATTTGCTCCTTATACTTCGCTGATTCCCTTTTGCTTGATTCGGGCTTCTAATCTGTTCTCACTATTTTGTGTAATTGCACTTTATCCCCGGCTTGCAGGCGCAGGAAATACACCCCATTGGGCACATTCTTACCGCCATCATCCTTGCCATCCCAGCTAAAAGTGTGTGTACCAGCCGCAAGAGCAGCTCCGGATAGATCACGCAGCCTCTGTCCCTTGAGATTATACACTTCCAGGCTTAGTTGCCTGGCCTGAGGCAGATCCACCATGATAGTAGATTGCTGGCTAAATGGATTGGGATAAGCGGAGATATGGATCACAGCCGCCGGAGCCTGGGCATCGCTAGTGACCACGCCGCTTTCTTTGATCGAGACCACGCGCGTCATGCTAGCCATCATATTTACCCGCACATAGCAGACGTTGCGCACAGCGCTGCGGTCCACCTGTTCCAGAATCCCGCCGGTAACGGTGTAGGAGGCGTTTGCAGAGGGTGGCATATTGAACTTTACCAGGCCCTGATCGAAACCGATGTACAGGTTATTGACTATCGTGCATTGCACACTATCGGCTATACCCTCATTGGAAGGCAAATAGTACTCGTATATGCCAGTGCCGCTGCTACCTGCGCTAATCGTATTCATAGGCTGAAAGTTCGTGCCATTCACCTTGATCACGCGATAAGCGCGATTGCCGTCGCACACGCTGCGAGTGCCCAGATTGTAAGGCTGGCTATATATAGATCCTTCATTGCGATGAGTATGCCCCCATAGTGCAATATCTGCTCCCATCTCGCCAAGATCAAATTCCTCTTCGAAGTCATAGTGATAAAACAGCGCTTTGGTAGGCGGATAAGTAGCCAATTCCAGATTCAACCACTGCCACTGAGAGGGGATCAATCCGTTGTTGCCATAAATGCTATAGCGCCAGTCGTCATAATTGATGTAAGTTTCCAGTCCGATGTAGTGAATGTCACCGTAGCGGAAGCTGTAGTCCTGAGTGTAGCTATCGATCGGGCTACTTGTAGTATTTAGCCAGGGCCAGCCAAAATAGCGCCACCAATTTCGCCGCGCCGAGCCTTGCGGACCGGGAGTTTGATTCCAGCCCCCCAGATCGTGATTTCCAGCCAGCGTATAGACGGGTACCTCGATCAGGGATAGCAGCCGCTGCGCCCAACCATACCAATATTGCCCCGCCAGGCCTTCCAATTCGCCCTCATTCACCAGATCTCCGGTGAGCAGTACAAATTCCGGACGGATCAGATTGATATCGTAGATCACTTCCCGAAAGTCGATCACCGAAGTGGAATCCACTCCATAACCATCGTTCGGATAATACACTCGATTGGGCAGATGCAGATCGGTGATATGTACGAAGTAATAGCTGTTCTTGCGGCTGGGGATCACCTGCACGGCGTTTTCGGTAACGTCATGAATCCCGCCAGACGCAGTAAGTTCCAGATCATAAAGCTCATAGACCGCCACATTGGGCAGCAGGGCTTGCAGGGTCCAGAGACTGAATTGCGGATCGTACAGCGGCGCGAAGATCTGCAGGGGAACGCGTTTTTGCCCGTGCAGCAGTGCACCTGCCCACAGGGTGGTATTTTGGGGTGCTTTCGCAGTAATGACCAGGGTTTCACCCGGAATCAGGATTTCAGGCACATTGAGAATGGGCTGCATGATCACACTCAGGGTGTCGCCCGGGGCGTTCCAAGCTGATTGCGCTGCCAGCGACAGGGCACAAGCGAGAATAAGCGGGATCAGGGCAGTGGACTTGCTCAAATGCTTGCCACTATTTGCTTTACATTGTTGATAGGGATGGCAAAACCCACTCCGCTATTGCTCTTGCTCTCGGAGAAGATGAAGGTATTGATTCCGATCACTTCGCCTTTGATATTCACCAGAGGTCCCCCGCTATTTCCGGGATTGATGGCTGCGTCGGTCTGGATCATATTGCGAAACTCCTGCTTATCCTCCGGCACACTAAAGTTGCGTCCCAATGCGGAGATCACGCCCACAGTCACGCTGGGCTTGGAATCGTTCATCAGCATACCATAGGGATTACCCACGGCGATGCTCCATTCCCCGATGATCAGCTCATCAGAATTTCCTAGCTTCGCGTACGGCAGATTATTGCCTTGAATGCGCAGCCTGGCTACGTCGTGCACGGCATCAATGCCGATCAGTTCTGCTACAAACTCTCTTTTATCTGGCAACACCACCTTGATTTCGCTGGCACCGTTTACCACATGGGCATTGGTAATGATGTATCCTTCGGGATCGTAAATCACGCCGCTGCCGATGGATTGGATTTCTTGACGCTGTGGCGCGACATCAAAGAAATCAAAGAAACCAAAGCCAAAGGGCAATTGCCGGATTCCCCGCACATAGCGGATTTGCGTAACGTTTACGCTCACCACCGCAGGCTCCACCGCGTTCACAGCTTCAGTAATGGCGTTCGAACCCAGACCAGCACCGGCGGTAGATGGTTTAAACATCGTGCTTTCCGGCTTGGCTTGAACCTGAAAGTGATTGATGAGGGCCAGGGTGATACCGGCATTGATGATGATGATCACCAAGGCCAAAATGAGGATATGATTAGCTCTCATGAGGTATACAAAGTCCTTTTATTGAAACTTCTTGATGGCAAATTCGATGGTTTTTGTACTTACCGTGGTCTCAAAGCAGGGGCCCTTGGGACGTTCATTGAGCACTGCATAAATGGGATAAATCCAGGCATCGCGCGCGCCTTCGATCAGATCGCGGTGGCACGCCACTGCCACGATCACATCGGGATTGATGTCGGATATCAATTTGCGTGCCAATGAACCACCCGTCGCCACCGCCGCCCGCACATTGTGTTTTTTTGCCAGTGCTTTGATATCGGCAATGTCGCAACGTCCGCAATCCTTGCAGGCATTGATATCGGAGGTGATGCGCACATCGCAATCGGATCGCTGCAGGCAATGCGGCAAAAGCAGGAGTATATTGCTGTGCGAGATCTTTTCTGCTGCTGCCAGAACGATCTCGTTGTTAAAGTTCAGAAAGCTCTCCTGCAGCTCCGCTTTCTTTTGGAACGTGAGCTTGCCCATCCATTTGGCCAGATAGTAAAACACGTGGTAGAGCATCCATTTGGCATAGATCGCCAAAGATTTGGGTCTTAGTTTGCGATGCGTACTCATCAGGTTTAGCATCCAGGATGAGACCATGATTACCAATACGGCAAAGATCACGATATAGAGAATTGTTTCATGTAGCGAGAGCCCAAGCTCGAAATAGCTGCTCAGCACCACGCCAAAAAAGGCGACGAACAGGATAAAAAGACTGAGGCTGACCAGCATGGGAAACTTGATGATGGCAAGGTAGTATTCTTTCATAATGTTATCCTCTCCCCGGGCGTAAATCTCGCCCCCAGGGTGAAAGCCCAGGCATCCATGCGTTTCTTGCCGGCTGCCTGCACCTGACGGATGAGGATTTCACCATCACCAGTGGCAATGGTAAATCCTTCATTTTTGATGATTTGGCAGATGCTCCCCGGCTCTTGGTTACTGGTATCGACATACTGCTGAGCGCTGAGGATCTTGAGTTCTCTGCCTCGAAACGTAGTATAAGCCCCCGGCTCATAGGAATAAGCCCGGATTTGCCGCAAAAGAGACGAGGTAGTTTGGTAAAAATCCAGCTCCAGATCAGCTTTGGTGATCATCTTGCTATAGCTCGCAGCTTCGGCATTCTGTTCCCTTTCGGGCAGATCTGCAAATTCGGTAAGGAGCCGCAGCAAGAGCTGCGCAGCATGATTGGCCAGCCGATCGTGCAGAGAGCTGTAGTTTTCATTGTCGTGAATCGCCAATTCTTCCTGGTATAGCAAAGGCCCCGCATCCATCTTTTTCACCAAGCGAAAGATGCTGTTTCCGGTTTGTCTCTCCCCCGCCAGCAATGCTGCGCGGATGGGTGATGATCCCCGGTATTTTGGTAATAGGGAAGGATGAAGATTAATGGCACCCAAAGGACACATTTGGCGCAATTTCTTACCCAGAAAAGCCCCATAGGAAGCGGTAACGATGATATCCGCGCCCACAGCCGCGATCCTGGCGATAGACTCCTCATCGTTCACATCTTCGGGAGTAAAGAGTTCCAGAGCCAAAAGCCTTGCGGAAGCTGCCAGAGGAGTATCTTCCGCCTGCAGCTTTCTGCCTTTGGGACGCGCCGGCTGTGAGATCACCAGAGGGATCTCATGTTCACGGGTTGACACCAGTTCTTCCAAGATGGGGATGGCGTATTCGCTGCTGCCGGCAAAGACGATTCTCATCAGTCTTCCGTGCGGATGTTTACTCCGTTCACGGCCTTTGTTTCCATCTCTTTGAGCCTGTGCATCAGGCGCAGCTTTGCCAACGTTCCGATGCGATCGGTGAAGACCACGCCATTCAGGTGGTCATACTCGTGTTGAATCACCACTGCCTCATAGCCTTCCGCCGTTTCTTCTTTCATCTCTCCCGACGGACTGGTGTATCGGTAACGGATCTTATTTGCGCGGTGAACTTTGGCATATATATCGGGTAGAGAAATGCAGCCCTCTTCATACACCTGTTCTCCTTCCATCTCAATGATTTCGGGATTTATCATCACGATGGGTTTGCGCTGTGCATTTTCCTGTGCCCAGTAGGGATCGATCACGAAGATGCGTTTATCCGCGCCCACCTGATTGGCGGCCAGGCCAACTCCGTCGCGTTCGTACATGGTATGGGTGAGATCCTCCAGAAAACTCATCAGATCGGGATCCTTCAGATCGGCTTCATTCAGCTTCTTCCTTAGGATTTCGTCACCTAAGATTCTGATGGGTAAGAGCTTGGGCATGGGTCTTATTTCTCCTCGCTCTTTGCAGTAAGGATGCTTACGATCGCGCTGCGTTGAAAATCCACCCGCACTTTATTGGTATCGTCGATCTCGATCACTACCACGTCTTTATCGGGTTTGATGCTGACCACACGGCCAAAGATCCCGCTGGAGGTAAGCACTTTGTCATTCACCTGGAGGCTATCCAACATCTTTTGCGCCTCTTTCTGACGCTTTTGCTGGGGGCGGATCATCAGAAAATACATGATGGCAAATAGTGCCACGAAGAAGATCAGGGACGATGACATGGAGCCACCGCCGGTTGCTGGTGCAGCCGGAGCTGCTTGTAACAGTGTATATATCATTTTTTCTCCTATAATCCAAAGAAACTTGGATAGATGCGTATTAAAATCTGAATCAGCAGATTGGCGTAAAGCCCTGCAATAAGGTCGTCGATCACCACGCCCCAACCACCTGAGATGCGCTGTGAGCGATAAATGGGGAAGGGTTTGGCGATGTCAAACACTCGAAACAAGATAAAGGCATAAAGCCCGATAAGCCAGTTATGCGGTAAAAAAAGCGTTGCCACGAAGTAACCGCAAAGCTCGTCGATCACGATGCTGCCGGCGTCTTCGCCCAATATCTTTTCCGCTGCACGACTGATGAACACTGCCGCCAGGGACAGCACTAAAAGCAGCCCCATTACGATGTACTGCCCATAAAACCAGAAACTGGCCGGGATCAGCATATAGATCCCGAAAGCCGCCAATGAACCAAATGTACCTGGCATAAAGGGAATGAAGCCAATGCCAAACAGGCTGGCCAGTAATGTACTAAAGCTTAGCTTTTCGGTCTTCACAGGCTGATTTTGACGAATGACTCGGCTTTCACCTTGTCGATCCAATCCTGATAGGCAACCATTTGCTTTTGCTCGTTCAGGTACAGCTGCAGTTGGTCCCGCACTTCTTCATAGGTGTATAGCCGCTGTTCGTGTACCTTATCCCGTATAAAGAGATAGAGCATGCCTTCATTTTCCAGCACTTCGGTGGGCTGGCCAATCTGAGTGGCAGTGAGCGGAGCGGCAAAGAGTTCGGGAAAATCACGCTCTCCGAATTCGCCCAGGAGTCCGCCATCCGCCGCGCTATCGGGATCATGAGAGTATTCCTCTGCCAGAGCGGCAAAGCTCTCATTGGCCAAAATCCTCTCTCTGAGAGAGTTCATCAGCGCCATTTCACGATCCTTGTCGGAATCTCCCGCGCTGATCGTCTTCAAGATGTGACTGGCGCGCACTTCGTCGCCTTTCATATCAGTTACTTTGATGATGTGATAACCAAATTGGGATTCCACGATCCCGCTCACTTCGCCTATGCCCAGGGCAAAAGCCGCGTCTTCAAAGGGTTTCACCATCATGCCGCGCTTAAAAAAGCCCAGATCTCCGCCTTGTGCTTTGCTGGGGCAATCGCTATATTCAGATGCCAATGCGGCAAAATCCTCTCCATTATCGGCACGCTGTTGCAGTGTTTCAGCCTCAGCTCTGATGGCGGCAATGGCAGATTCTGAGGGTTTCACTTCTCTCAGGATCATTCTGAGATCCCAGGATACCGGTTTCACTGCCATGGAATCCTTGCTAGCCTCGTAGAATGCGCGCATTTCGGCATCTTCCACTCGCATCTGAGATGATATATGCTTTGCTACCAGCTGCTTGGTGAGTTCGGATTCGGTGATTTGTTCCACAAAGTAGTTCATCAGATCGCGCTGCGAGGTAT
Organism: Candidatus Cloacimonadota bacterium; assembly: GCA_017994635.1. Taxonomy (GTDB): domain Bacteria; phylum Cloacimonadota; class Cloacimonadia; order Cloacimonadales; family Cloacimonadaceae; genus UBA5456. The sequence continues at coordinate 33,989 of JAGOKK010000009.1, forward strand.
TCATTCTGCGCAGTTCGGCCTGAAAATCCGCTTCTGTCTCAAATTGGGACTTGATCTGTGCCATGTAGCGCTCGGCATAGCTTTTGATCGCCTTATCGTCCACCGTGATACCCAAATCCTTGGCTTTTTGGATCATCAACCGGTGTTCCACCATGTTATTCAGTACTTCAGCACTATTCAGCAATTCTTCGCGCACTCCGGAAGAGCGCATTTGGATGATCTGGCGCTGCAGATCGGAGTAGAGGATGATGTCTCCTCCCACGGTTGCTACAATGCGGTCAATCTCTGTGCCCACGGCGAAAACTGCCGCTACCAGCATCAGGATCAGGATCAGATATTTCTTCATTGGTCCTCATCAAAAAAGTGGTTTAGTAGTAATATATACTCTGTTCACTGGCTTTTACTTCGCGCAAAAGCTTTTGATATACTTCTTCCTGTTTTTCCAGGATAATTCTGCGTTTAATCTCCGCCCGGTGATCCTCAAAATTAGCCACGCTATCGCCGTCTTTCGTCTGAGTATAACGGATCACGTACCAGGCGTTATTTACCGATAGGATGCCATATTGTTCCGGATCCAGATTGTCAGCGCACTGCCAGAACATCGAATCCGGTGAATCTGGAGCCACAAAGCCCATGCTTCCACCCCGATAGCGCAAAGCCTCGGTAGAATGCTGACGCACCGCAACGGGGAAGCTCATCCCGCCATTTAGCTGTTGCAATACGTTTTCAGCCGAGATTTTGTCGTTTAGCATGATGCGTTCGATGTTGTACAACAGCACTGGCTTCAGGAAATCCGCCTGATGTATCCGGAAATAGGAAAAGAGCTGATCTTCGCTGATCTTCAGATCTTCCAGCGAGGACGCGATCAAGGCATTGGCCTTCACTTTCTTGGTGGCATAGCTGATCTTTTGCTGCAGGGCGAGTTGCTTGTCCAATTCCAGCTTTTCTGCTCTTTGGGCCAAAAGCGTCAGATTTACCCAGTCCTCCACGTACTGTTTGCGCAGATCGATGGACAGGCTATCCCACTCCTCCACACCAAAGGTGGATTTAAATGCTTCCAGGGTTAGCACTTCGCCATTCACTTCTGCCAGCTTGGCAGAGTTGTCCCTGGCCTTATCACAAGCTGTAAATAGCAGACCTAAGGCTGCCAGGATCAGGATTATGCTTTTTTTCATAGAAAGGGCGGGGTGTATTTCACCCGGATATAAGGGGTTTTAGCACTAGGAGCGCTTTGAGGGTGGTGAAACTCGATCTCACCGAAGTCTTTACGCTCATAATTACTCATGATCACAATGCCTTTGGCTTCTTTTTTTCCGGAAGTGTAGGCCTGGATGATGGGGGTGATGTTTACACAGAGTGAATCCGCGTCGTGCTGAGCCGAGCTGATCAGCGGATAGGCAAAAGTGATGGCTTCCATATTGCTGGTATCGATAGTCTCTGGAGCTTCCGGCTTTTCTTTTACCAGCAAGGCACTTACATAGTAAGAAAAGGCATTGTGCAGATTGGCTTTGTCCTTGTCGATAAAGAGTACCAATTCAGCTTTATTGATATTCACACGCTTTAGATCATCCGCGCTCAAGGTGTTGCCATCATTGTCCTTATATAGCGTGTAATCGGGCTGAATATCCACATACATGCGCTGAGGATTGAAGTTGCTCAGCCTCCAGGTGTCCGGGCTGGGAGTGGCTTCGGGATGATTGTAGCTATATGTTTCCAGGCTGGAAAAGCTGTGATATACTGCATCTTCTGCCTCTGCGGTAGCTTTATAGGTGTAGCTCAGCTTCGAACCCTGCGTGCTTGAGCTCAATCTCAGCTCTACAAAGCCTTCCACGCCCTCTTCCGGGGCGATCAGGAAGTTTAGGCCAGTGCTGTCGGCATCAGTCTGCCAGTTTTTAATCAGTTCCGAAGGCAAAGCTACGCTGATCGTATCGCTGCTTGTTATCGTGGCGGGCACCGAGGCATCAGCCACATATTCATAATCAGTACTATTCAGCGAATCTGGCTCCGTAAAAGTGCGGTTCACTTTGTAAATCTTCAGATTGAGGGGATTCCGGGTTACGCTATCTCGACGTAAAACCACCAGATCCAGCTTCGCATCCTGCAAATTGGTGTAGGTATCCAAAATCGTTTCCGTGGGCAAACCGCTGAAGCGGATCAAGCTACTGGCATGAGAACCCTGCCAGTTTCCCACCAACAGGCATTTGCGTCCAGTTTTGATGCTTACTAAAGTATCCGGAGCAAAACTGAACCCACCTTCCAAGGAGGCGGCATCTTCCATAATAATCGCTTCAACGTCAGACCAATTGGTCCCCGTCAAATTGTCTTTCCTGGTGCAAGCGCCAAGGCTCAGCAGCAACGCTGTCAGCAGGAGAATCACTTTAAAGGTCTTCATATATTCATATCCTGTTTAAGATAGATTTTGTAAAAAAGTAGATTTAGTAGGCTCTGTGGATATGTAGATAATCGGTCAAGCTTTTTCTTTTGCGCTTGATATTTGCAGTCACTTATGCGAGCGTCGGAGCTGTGGACAACATGTGGATAAGTACCGGTCTCTATCCACCACTTATCCACCAAAAAACCGCATAAGCTATTATTTTGCAAGATATACACGCTTATCCACATAAAATCTTCCACAATTGTGGATAAGTGCTGAAAGGGGCAGCTATACTGCTTCTATAAAGGCGATTTGGGTGATGTATAATGCAGGATGTACAATGTACGATTGGGGTAGGTAGATCTACCACAAATTGACGCAAATATGAATATACACAAATTGCCGCAAATGGCAGGAACTGGAAGATGCGGGAAAAGTAATGTACAA
>JAGOKK010000095.1 GCA_017994635.1 Candidatus Cloacimonadota bacterium
CTATGTCTTCGCTTATACTGAACGACCATACTTATGCGGGTATTGAAGACGCCCATAAAGTATCCATCAGCCCAGAGGGGGAGCAACAGACACAAAGAGCACCAGAAACCAGCCCACTAGAAACAAGCTCTAAAGTGTGGATTTCATACATCTAAACCAGCTCATATCGCAACTCCTCATGTTTGGGACAGTCAATACATTGGCAACCTGTCATTGGTTAATTTGTGAGACTCATAAATTGAAGCCTACTCACAAGACAATCAAACTTGCGGGCTTGGCAAACATTTTTTATTAGTCTGTCGATTATCATAATGGCCCCCCAATCACTCAGTCAAGTCTGCTGCTCCCTTCCAGCTTGGACTCCACTCGGATAGTTCCTGAACACCACTTGAACCGCGTTCGGGAGCCTTTCAAGAGAGTTCCGAGTGGAGTCCAAGCTTCCAGGGGGAAGGAGCAATCATCAAGCTGGGTAGGGAGTAGACAATAATTGTCCTTGACGCCCAAAGGGGACTGATTCTGGGGCCTCCTCGTTATCATGCAATTTATTCTTGACGATTTACGCCCTTCAAGATTATAGATACAAGCTCTTATCATACATTTGAGATAAAACTGATTAAGGATAGACGATTATGCGTAAAACACTTATCACGCTGGCACTTATATCGCTGTGTGCCGTGGCTCTGGGGCTGAATCTCCGCGTGGATATCAGTTCCTATTCCCAAGCGGCAAATAGTAACGATTACCCGAAAATGCTGGCAGCCGGGAGCCCGATGCTGCCTTACTTCCCGCTCAGGGTTTTATTACCTTTTGGCGAAAAATATGAAGCTGCCGAGATCAATCTTGGCGATCACAATGCCCTGAGAGGGATCAGCATCCCGCATGCCCAGGCTCAGCAACCCATTTCGCTGGCCGCGCTGAGCGGGGCCACAGAGCCTGATCGCGCAATCTACGGTCGCGATGCTTTCTATCCCGCCAAGGATTGGGAATATCTGGGCACGCAGTATTATCGTGGCCATGCTGTGGCAATCTTTAACGTCTATCCCTTCAAATACAATCCAGTGAGCCGTGAACTCCTCTGCGCGGGGGAGCTTGAACTGAAGCTGGATACGGTTTTCGATACGGAAGAAGCAGAGTATCAAGCTCGCTTTGTCACCCGAAACGCTTCCACAGAAGGATATCTCGCACATTTTGTGCAGAATCCCGCGATGTCGTCCACTTACGCCAATTTTGACAGCTACAAGCAAACCAACAGCACCCGCGATATGGATCTATCCACTCCGCATACCATGATTGTGATCACCAATTCCACTGCAGCTCCTTGGTTCAGCGACTACATCACCTGGAGAAACGACCAGGGCATCAACACTGGAATCTATCTGACCGACGATATCTATGCCAACTACGATGGTGTGGATAACGCCGCCAAGGTGAGAAACTTCATCATCGATGCCTACACCACCTGGAATACTACCAGTTTCCCCCTGGAATACGTGATAATGGGTGGGGACGATGAATTGGTCCCCCAGCGCGGAGTATTTGGCAGGGTTGGTTCCACCAGGGACAACAACATGCCATCCGACCTGTACTTCAGTAATCTGGATGGAAACTGGAATGCCAATAATAACTTTATTTACGGAGAGATGTATGATAACGTGGATTATGTTCCGGAAGTGCATATCGGACGTTTTCCTGCTGAAACCTATCTCGAGTTTCAAAACATCTTTCGCAAGAGCCAGTACTATGTGAATAACAATACTTTCAGCAACAATAAAGCCATCTTCTACGGTGAAAATCTGAATAACAACCCCATGACCTGGGGGGGGGATTACAAGGATGACATCATCCAATATCTGCCAGATGAGTATTTCTTTAGCACTCAGTACGAACGGGATGGCACTTATAGCGCAGAAACGGTGTGGAACAGCATCAATAACGGCGTGAACGTGATGAATCACATGGGACACGCCAATGAGACCTATCTGATGGGTCAGGGCAATGGGACCATCGAAGCGCTGCGCAACACAGAATATGGCTTCCTATATTCGCAAGGCTGCTATCCAGCTGCCTTTGATCAGGCTACATCCGGAGCCGGAGAATGCATAGGAGAACACCTGCTCACCGCTCAGGGAGGGCTCTTTGCCTTTGTCGGAAATACTCGCTACGGTTGGTATGCGCCTGGCGACATAAATGGCGCATCCGAATATTATGACCGTCAGTATTTCCGTGGGCTCTTTGATGAAGGCTATCCGGAATTGGGACGCGCCCTCAGTTTTTCCCGGGCTGAGAATCTAAACAGCGCGATGACAGATGATGTGATGCGCTGGTGCTACATGGAAGTGATCCTCTTTGGAGATCCTTCCATCGGAGTCAAGCTTCCCGATCCCGATTTGCCAATGCTATCCATGGAAAGCTATAGCTTCAGCGATGCTGCGGGTGATGGCGACGGTCAGATCACACCTGGTGAATTTCTCCAGTTCTACCCCGTGATTCGCAATGCCGAAGGTTGGGCTAGCGCGCAAAACGTTTCGATCCGCCTGGCAGCGGTACCCAGCGGTGTAGTCACCATGGGAGATTGCATCCTGGTAGATAGCATTGCCCCTGGAGCTACGAGTCCCGAAGACCTGTTTATTGGCATGCAGCTTCCTTCCGATCTTGGTTTTGGCACCTTTACCGTGCGCCTGGCCTTCGAATCCTTCCATCCTCAGACCAACCTCAGCACAGGTCTGCAATATCATGATTGTACCTTCGAGATCACCCTTTTTGATGGCAATTTCCCCTGGGAAACCACCACTGCTGGAAAATCGTCACCTATCGTGGCGGATTTTGATGGCGACGACACTCTGGACATTATGTACACTGATGTCTATGGTGGTGTTCACTATGTGGGAGCTGACGGCGAGGAATTTGCCTTCTTCGCGCATTCTGACCAGCAGAATATTAATCGTAGCGGAGCCATGGGGCAGATCGACAATCTGGGCGGAGATGATCTCGTCTTTAGCAGCCGCAGTGGCTTTCTGTATGCCATGACCGCTCAAGGCGAAAGCATATTCGACTATGCCGCCGGAAGCCCATTTATCTACAGCCCCGTGATTGCCGATATCGATGGCGACGGGCAAAATGAGGTTATTGCCGGATCTCTGAATGGCAAACTGTATGCCGTGAAAGCCGATGGCAGCAATCTTCCGGGTTTCCCTGTTCAGCTCACTGGCAGCTTCCAAAGCGAGCTGGCGGTCGGAGACATCCTGGGTACGGGAACCAAACAAATTGTTTGTGGCATGAGCATGGGCAGTCTGTTCGTGGTGGATAGCAGCGGCACGGTATTGACAAACTTCAGCCACATGTTGGATTTCTCACTCACCGGCGCACCTGTGATCCTGGATAATGGCAGATTTGGCATCGCTTCCGCAAGCTACCTTTATTTCTTTGATAATACTGGTGCTCAGCTCTTTAGTATTCCCATCGACAGCCCGATGCTTGGCGGATTGATCACAGCGGATATAGATCGCAACGGTGCTTTGGATCTCGTGTTTGTTACATCAGCCGGAAAACTCTGGGTGATAAACCAGAGCGGACAAAGCCTTTACGGATTTCCTGCTGATACCGGGGTAAACTTCACCTGTCCGCCTCTGGTGGCTGATATCGATGATGACCAGCAATATGAGATCGTATTGCACAGCTATATCAATTCCATCTTTGCCTATGAACACAACGGCGAACTGAAAGATGGCTTCCCCTTTGGCACTACATACAATGGGGCAACTCCGGGTACTTTGGTGGATTTTGACGACAGTGGCTATTACAAGCTGATTGCGGGATTCTCGAATGGCATTTTGATGTCCAACCTGAGAGTACCGGCCTCGGATCTGGCGCCCTGGACAGTATATCGTGGCAGCCTGAGTCGCGAAGGCTCCTTTGCCTCCACAGGATATGTGGCAAATGAAGATGCCAATGCCGTCTCCGTGCCCACGCGGTTGATGCAAAACTATCCCAATCCCTTCAATCCGCATACCACCATCGCTTTCAACCTGGCCAAAGACACCATGGTTTCCCTGAATGTCTATAACACAAAGGGACAGAAGGTGCGCAGCCTGCATAGCGGCAATCTGACCAGCGGCAAACACGCTCTTAGCTGGAACGGCAAGGACGACAGAGGTGCCACCTGTGCTTCGGGTCTGTATTTCTACCGTCTGGAAAGCAGCGATTTCTCTGAGACCAGAAAGATGCTGCTGATGAAGTGATGGGAGCCAATTTGCACGATATTCAGACGAATATAGACAAGATCAAGAATGAACTTACCACGCTCTTGACCGCCATGAACAGGGCTGAGGACGCTGTGACTATTGTCGCGGTGACCAAGACCCATCCCGGCACGGCTATCGAAGCTGCTTTCAAGTGCGGACTGAGGGATTTTGCCGAAAATAAGGTGCAGGAAGCCATGCGCAAAGTGCCTATGCTCGGTGAAGCTGCATCCGGGTTCCATTTTATCGGGCATCTTCAGAGTAATAAGATCAATCAGTTGATCTCTTTAAAGCCAAAGCTAATCCAGAGCATAGATTCCGTGTATCTTGCTGAAAAGCTGCATCGCGCGCTGGGAAATCGCAATCTGATCCAGGACATCCTGATTCAGGTAAATGTGACCAATGAGGAACAGAAGAGCGGAGTGACCTTTGAAAACGCAAAGGATACCATCTGGAAGATAGCTTCTTTTCCCTGCCTGAGAGTGCGGGGATTGATGACCATCGGCAAGCTGCATCCCAATCCGGAGATCAGCAGACCCTATTTTAAGCAGCTAAAGGAATTATTCGACGAGATAAATGCCATGAATGTGGAGGGGCTGAGCCTGGAATACCTTTCCATGGGCATGAGTCACGATTGGCAAATAGCGGTTCAGGAAGGCAGTAATATGATTCGCATCGGTAGCGCCATCTTTGGCGAACGATACTACGGGGATGACCGATGATAGTGGTGATCATAGCCTTCCTGATCTTTATCCTGGCGTATCTGTACGGAGGATTTTCCACCGCGCGCCTGATCGCCAAGGGAGCCCGCTCACTAAATGTGTACAAGATCGGTTCCGGTCTGGCCGACACCGAAAACATCTATACCCATATCAGCAAACCTCTGGGCATCCTGGTGGGCTTGCTGGACGTGGTGAAAGCCTTTGTTTTCCTCCAGATTGTGGGATTTGTGCTGATGCTGTTACAGCCCGTGGTGGGGGTGTCGGGGTTCCATAATCTCTACGGGAATAGCATGATGATGATATATGGTCTGGGTATGCTGGTGGGGCACTGTCTGCCCTGGCAAAACCACTTTCGGGGTGGAAGAGGCATCTTTACCTACATGGGGTTCTTTGCCTATTTCTCCTTCTGGCCCATCTTTATCACGGCGTTTCTGGCCTGGATTGTGGTGATCAGATTCCGGCAGATCCGCTTTGCGCAGTATATGATAGTAATCCTGCCGGTAGTGCTGTTTCAGGTGTTTTACTATTTTGTACCGCAATTTAAGCCCCAATTGCCTCCCTTTTTCGTGCTCATCATGTGGGGGAACGCCATCTTTATGGGAGTCTTGAACTTCATGGTATCCAAACGCTTAGGCGAATTATAAGGACAAGGATATGATAAACGTCGTGCCGGTAACATCCAGGAAACTCCTGCAGCAATTCATTATGCTGCCCTACCGTTTATATAAAGGTGATCCCAATTGGGTTCCACCCCTTATCATGGATCAGAAGAACTTCTTCAATCCCCAAAAAAACCCCTATTACAAACATTCGGCGGTGCAGCTCTATCTGGCTCTGGAGGACGGCAGAGTGATCGGTAGGATCAGCGCGCATTCAAATACACAGCACAATCTGGAACACAAGGAAAACATCGGCTTTTTCGGATTCTTCGAGTGTGAGGACAATATCCAGGCGGCCTCTATGCTCCTTGACGCGGCCTATAAATGGAACAAAGACCGGGGTTTCACTTCCATGCGGGGACCCATGAACTTCTCGGTAAACCAGGAAGTTGGCCTGCTTATCGATGGCTTCGACACTCCACCAATGATCATGATGCGGCACGACAAAGAGTATTACCAGGCACTCTTGGAAGGCTGCGGATTGCAAAAGACCATGGACCTTTTCGCCTACCTCAGCGTCCGCAATGAGATGCCAGAGCGCATCGATCGCGTGGCGGCAGCCCTGCAAAGACGCAGCGGAGTGCAGATCAGGCACCTGTCCAAAGACAAGAAGAATCTGCGCCGCGACATCGAGACGGTGTTTGAAATATACACCAAAGCCTGGGAGTACAACTGGGGCAATGTGCCCATGACCAAGGCGGAGTTTGACCACATCGTGGAAGAACTATTGCCCCTGGCCGACCCTGAATTGATCTTCATTGCCGAAATGGACGGACATCCCGCGGGTTTCTCTCTGGCCATGCCTAATTACAACGAAGTACTGAAAGTGATGAATGGCAGGGTAAATCCCATCACCCTGATCAAAGCCATGTTTGCCAAAAAAAAGATCGGCAGCGCCCGCGTTATCACCATGGGTGTGATCAAGGAGTATCAGGGACGCGGTATTGATAGCCTTTTTTACTACCATTCTTACAAAAACGGCTTACCCAAAGGCTTTTTCCGGGGTGAGTTTTCATGGGTATTGGAAAATAACACCATGATGATCCGTGTGGCCGAAATGCTGAACGCAGTACCGTACAAAACCTATAGACTCTATGACAAAGCAATCCCCCAATAGATTTCTCTGTGCCATCGACATCATCACGCTGGTCTTCAGCGGCTGGATTTTACTGTATATGAGCCTCGGCATTGCCCGAGTGCAGGATGCCCATATCCAATTCCCCGTGTTTCTATCCGTAGTAGCCGGAATCATGCTGTTGGCATGGTGGCAGAGGAGTACCGACAGTGCGGCTCATCCCCGCCTGTATGCGGCTTTGAAACTGGTCCGATCGCTTTATCCTGTGCTGCTCTTTGGTCATTTCTTCACCTCTGGTTATGCCTACAATCGCATCATCTTTAGTGATTGGCAGGATCCCTTCTTCATGGGTATCGATCGAGGCATCTTTGGCTATCTGCCTTCGTTGGAATGGGGTATACGCTACGACCATTGGTTGGTCAGCGAACTCTTTCATCTTGCCTATTTCTGTTACTATCCTATGATAGCTGGTCTGCCGCTCTACCTCTATTTCAAAAATCCGGAGGGTTTCACGGAGCTCTTTTTCAACCTCTGCTTCGTGTTTTACCTCTGTTACTTCATTTTTAGCATCCTGCCGGTAATAGGAGGACGCTATATCCCTGAGGCGATGGAGCTTACCAAGGTGTATCGGGCTGGCCCCTTTACCCACATCATGGTCTTCATCTATCGCAATAGCCACCATCTGGGCGGAGCTTTCCCTTCATCGCATGTGGCGATAGCCATCGTTTTGACCACCGGTGCCCTACGCTTTGCCAGGCGTCTGGGTTATCTCTTTGTGTTGATTTCGCTTTTCCTCAGCCTGGCCACAGTATATTGCCATTACCACTGGTTTATCGATGCTGTGATGGGTATCTTTACCGGGGTTGGCGGCTATTATCTGGCAAACTATGCCCACCGCAAATTGCAAGGAGCCATGTAGATGAGACGATCTGTCTTGATCCTGATGATAACTTTGGCAGGCCTTCTATGGGCTCAGCAGAGTCCCCTGCCCA
>JAGOKK010000010.1 GCA_017994635.1 Candidatus Cloacimonadota bacterium
TGTAGGGTTTCCCCTTAACTTTTGTTTTTTTCCCTTTTTGCCTTTTGCAAGTTTGAAGGGGAAGGGATTAAGCTTTGAAGCGACCGTAAGTAGGAGGTGCAGGGGGATTTATCCCCCTGCCCGCCAAGTATTTTGCCAGCATCGACCATGAGATTTTGCTTGGACTGATTAAAAGGAAGATCAAAGACCCCCATGTGATCAAGCTCTGCGAGACAATTCTCGATAACCAGAATCTGAGCATGGGTTGCAGCCAGGGGACCGGCCTGCCGGTGGGTAACCTCACCTCGCAATTTTTTGCCAATATCTATCTCAATCAGCTTGACCACTTTATCAAACAGGTGTTGAGATATAAGGGCTATGTACGCTACATGGACGATTTCATCTTGTTTGCCGATGATTCGCAGCGCTTGATAGACGACCTGCCTTTGATCCACGAATTTCTTGCCGCCCATTTGCGGCTGAATATCAAAGAGGGGGCTGCACAACTAAATAGGGTCAGGCAGGGCATGCCGTTTTTGGGCTATCGTGTCTTTCCCCGCTTGCTCAGGATTCGCCGGGAAAATCTGAAGCGTTGCCTGCGAGGGATCTACCTGCAGGAATCGGCTTACGTCAAAGGAGAAATCGATTCAGAGATACTTTATCAAAGCACCCGTAGCCGGCTTGGCTTTATCGGCTTTGCCAATAGCCTGCGGTTGCAAAAGAATATATGGGGCAAGGATCAGCAAGCGGTTCCAACCGTGTGAAACGCGGCGGTAGCTGGAACAACAATGCCAACAACTGCACCGTTTCGAATCGGAACAACAACAATGCCACGAACAGCAACAACAACATTGGCTTCCGCATCTGTAGCATCTTTCAATCACAAGCCTGCTCTGCACGCACGGCAGGATGATAATGGGAAATCCAGATCCTTGTCCTGTTCCCGAAGGGACAAATAGATCCTCCACAGCAGCCAAGTAGGTTTATCATCTCGAACGGCTGCTGTGTTTTTTTCCAGATGCAAATATCGAAACTTATTCACATCCTGTATTGTACGATCCCTTCTGTTGTGGTTCAGCCAAGCCGGTTATTTGCAGCGAAAGTGATACTATTTGCAATTTTACTTGATACTTTGTATCTTTTTCCACAAACGGCTGGGGAAGCATCCTCCAGGATCCATGACTTCAGAGCTTGTTATCTCTGGGAGAAAATCTAGGATATACATTCTCAATATCTGCGATGAATTGATGGATTAAGCATTCAAAGGCTACAGACCTTTTTCTCCTTGACACCAAAAGTGCTTTTTTAATAGCTGCTTAAGCTAGAAGAAGAAAAACAAGAACATGGAGGAATCATGTCCGACAATCTCAAATATGGCAAGATCAGTTCTCGTGAAGCGATGGAACTGGAAGAAAAGTACGGGGCGCATAACTATCACCCGCTGCCCGTAGTTTTGGCTAAAGGTGAAGGCGTTTTCATGTGGGATCCGGAAGGAAACCGTTATTACGATTTTCTTTCCGCATATTCTGCCGTAAATCAGGGGCACTGTCACCCCCGCATCATCAAGGCTCTGTGCGATCAAGCTCAGGAGCTTACTCTCACCTCACGCGCTTTTTACAACAACAAGCTGGGTGAATATGAGAAGTTTATCACCGAATTCTTCGGATTTGATATGGTATTGCCGATGAATAGTGGTGCCGAAGGGGTGGAAACCGCCATGAAGCTTGCCCGTAAATGGGCTTACAATGTGAAGGGCGTGGAAGATGGCAATGCCATCATCATTTTTGCTGAAAACAATTTCCATGGCCGCACCATCGCCATCGTGTCCGCCAGCTCGGATCCCGATTGCTATGAAGGCTTCGGTCCCTTTACCCCCGGCATCGTGCGCGTTGCATACAACGACGCCAATGCCCTGAAAGAATATCTGCTAAAGCACGGGAAAAACGTGGCTGCCTTTATCGTGGAACCGATTCAGGGCGAAGCCGGCGTATTTGTACCGGACGATGGCTATCTGAAAGCCTGTTTCGATATCTGTAAAGAACACAACGTACTCTTCATCGCCGACGAAATCCAAAGCGGTATCGCCCGCACCGGTAAGCTATTGGCTTGCGATTATGAAAATGTACGCCCTGACATCCTGATCCTGGGTAAAGCCATTTCCGGCGGTGTATTGCCTGTTTCAGCAGTCCTGGCAGATCGCGAGATTATGCTACAGATCAAACCCGGTCAGCACGGATCCACTTTCGGCGGATTCCCGCTTGCCTGCGCCGTGGCAAAAACAGCCCTGGAAGTAGTACGCGACGAGAAACTGGCAGAACGCGCCTACGAATTGGGCGAATACTTTAGAGAAGAATTGCGCAATCTGAACCACCCGATGATCAAGCTGGTGCGCGGACGCGGCCTGCTGAACGCCATAGTGGTGGAACCCAAAGACGGCGTGGAAGCCTGGGACGTATGCGTGATGCTAAAAGAAAAGGGTCTGCTATGCAAACCTACGCATCGTCACATTATTCGTTTGGCTCCGCCCTTGGTGATCACCAAAGAACAGCTTGCTGAATGCGTTCAGATCATCAAAGAAGTCTTTGCCACACTATAAAGAATAGATAATGTACGGGTGAGCTTCAATCAAGCTCACCCTGCTTTGTTTGAATATGGTTTCAGCAGATTTCAAGAGTGGCTTTGTGGCCATCATCGGCAAACCCAATACCGGTAAATCCACCCTGATGAACCGCATCCTGGGTGAAAAGCTTTCCATCACATCGCCTAAACCGCAGACCACTCGTTATGCCGTCAAGGGTATCTGGAATACCCCTCAACATCAGATCGTTTTCATCGATACTCCGGGCTATTTAAAGCCCCGCTACGAGATGCAGGAAAAGATGTCTCGCATCATCTCCGATAGCTTTCGCGATGTGGATCTCCTGATCTTTATGACGCAGATTCCGGGCTTTCCCAGCGATTACGATACTGAGGTTTTGGGTCTGATCAAGCACCTGCGCTGTCCCATTCTGGCAGTATTTAATAAGAGCGATCTGGCTCCCGACTGTGATCCGGAAGCGCTGAAGGCTCTGCTGCCGCAGGGGATTACGGAAAGCATCTTCGTTTCCGCCAAAACGGGGGAAAACATCGAAAGCTTGAAGCAGCGCATCTCCTTTTATATGCCCTATCACGATCCTTATTACGACGAGGATCAGCTCTCCGATCTGCCCCTGAGGTTCTTTGCCAAGGAAGTGATCCGCGAAGCGATCTTCCATCAGTTTGAAGAAGAAATACCCTATGCCACTGCGGTATTGATCGAACGCTTTCAAGAAGGCGAGAGCAAGGTGGTGATCGATGCCGTGATCTGGATCGAGCGAAGTAGCCAAAAGCCCATCATTATCGGAAAAGGCGGCGCGAACCTGAAAAAGATCAGAGAATATTCCGAGCTGCAGCTAGCTGAATTTCTACAGATCCCGGTGGATATTCACCTCTTTGTAAAGGTAAACGAAAACTGGCGAAAGAAAGGTACTGCGCTCAGAGAATTGGGCTTCGATTGAGTTTTTTAGGCATCATAGCAGCAGTATCAGGCTCACTTTCTCAATAGGGCATGGCCAAAAGAGACGCTCCCTGCCCCTTCGACCACGCAGGTCACCGGAGTTTAGGTGTGATAACCTCTTTATTAGATGGCTTGCATAGCTTATCATGAGTATCGGAATAAGCTCCAATAGCTTAAAAAAAAGCTTGCCTAATCTGGGGAAGTCAGAATCGTGGCCTAAAATAAGATTTGTGGGCTTTGCAACCCAGAGCCCGGGGGAGAGTTAATGCGATTAAAGACCTTTCCTGGGGGTATCCACCCTCATGACGAGAAGCATTATTCAGCAGCAGCACCCATCACAATTTTCCCTACCCCGCAGCGGGTGATCATTCATCTATCTCAGCACATCGGTACTCCCTCCACGCCAATAGTGGAAGTGGGTGACGTGGTCCAGAGGGGCCAAAAGATAGCTGAAGCTTCCGGATTTGTTTCCATCCCTCAGCACGCTTCTATCAGCGGTAAAGTAAGCAAGATCGGCAAATTTCTGCATCCCACCGGCACCATGGCCATGGGGATCGAGATCACTCAGGACGGCTCTGATAACGCTCTGGAAATGATCGACGATCCTGGCTATATGGATCTGGAGATTGCAGAGCTGAAACGGCGCGTTGGCGATGCCGGCATCTGCGGTATGGGCGGCGCTGGTTTCCCCAGTATCGTAAAGCTTTCTCCCCCCGAGGATAAACCCATCGACACGGTAATCCTGAACGGCGTGGAATGTGAACCCTTTCTTACCAGCGATTATCGCCTGATGCTGGAACGCGCAGAGGATATCATTACCGGGCTGAAGCTGATCATGAAGATGGTAAACGCCAAAAAAGGGATGATCGGCATCGAAGCCAACAAGCCGGACGCCATTATGAAGATGGAACAACTGCTGGCTAAAGAAAGCAATCTGGAAGTGGTGGGTCTGAGGATGCAGTATCCCCAGGGCGCAGAAAAGCAATTGATCTACGCTGCCACCAAACGTAAGGTACCCGCAGGTGGATTGCCGATGGCAGTGGGGGTGGTGGTGCAAAACGTAGGTACTGCGCTCGCTATTTACGAAGCCATCCGCTATCAAAAGCCCCTGATCGACCGGGTAATCAGCGTTACCGGCTCTCCCGTGGCCAAACCGATGAACCTGCTGGCACCAATCGGAACCTTGTACAGCGAATTGGTGGATTTCTGTGGTGGGGCCAAAGAAACCGTGGGAAAAGCCATCTCCGGTGGCCCCATGATGGGTTTCGCACTCCCTTCTCTGGATGCCGCGATGACCAAAGGCAGCAGCGGTCTGGTGCTCTTTGGAGAAAAGGATGCTAGATCTTTGGCGGAGCATACCTGTCTCAGATGTGCCCGTTGCGTGGATGTATGTCCGATGAATCTGGTGCCTTCCATCATTGCCAACGCAGTTAAATACAAGGATCTGGATCTGGCCGTGCAAGCAGGCGTGAACGACTGTATCAAGTGCGGATCCTGCGCCTATGTGTGCCCTGCTCAAATCCGTCTGGTGCAATACATCGATACCGGGAAAATCCGCTATGCAGAAGCTCAGAGGAAGAAATAGTATGAACGACAAATATATAGTATCTCCCGCTCCGCATTTCCACGATAAGAGCACGGTCAAAAACGTGATGTGGAATGTGGTTATCGCCTTGATCCCCGCTCTGATCTTTGCTGTTTATTACTGGGGTCTGAGAGCTCTGATCCTCTCTTTGACGGGCGCCATCACCGCCGTCATCACTGAAGCTCTCATCCAGAAACTGCGTAAAGTACCTGTCACAGTGCATGATGGCTCGGCCTTTCTCACCGGCCTGCTTTTGGCATACAACATCCATGCCGGCGCACCGATCTGGCTGCCCATAGTCGGAGCAGCTTTTGCCATTGGCGTAGGCAAACAGGTCTTTGGCGGCCTGGGCAACAATCCGGTAAACCCCGCTCTGTTGGGACGTGCGTTCCTGCTTGCCAGCTGGCCCACGCAGATGACTGCAGGCTGGGTAGCGGTGAAAGGATCGGCCATGAGTGGGCTGAACAATCTATCCCGCATTGCTACAAATCTTCAGGAGCTTTCACCCAAGGCCTATGAACTGGTAACCGGAGCTACTCCCTTGAAGGTGGCTCAAACCCTGCGAGACAGCACATTTGTTTCCGATATAAACGCGCAAGCTGGAGGTCTGGACCTGGCTGGCAGAATCTTTGGCAGCCTCACCGAGATGGAGACCCTGAAGAGTCTCTTTTGGGGCAATATCGGTGGCTGTATTGGCGAAGTATCCGCTTTTGCATTGCTTTTGGGCGCAGCTTACCTATTGTGGAAAAATATTATAGAGTGGCGGATACCGCTTTTCTATATCAGCACGGTCTTTGTGCTTAGTTTCATCTTTGGCGGAATTCCTGGCAGCGGAACCTCCGTGATGTTGCCTTTCTTCCATATCTTTGCCGGCGGATTGATGCTGGGCGCGTTCTTTATGGCCACAGATTATACCACAACGCCGATCACCAAAAACGGACGCATTATCTTTGGTATTGGTTGCGGTTTGCTCACCATCGTGATTCGTCTGGTGGGCGGATATCCGGAAGGCGTAAGCTATAGCATTTTGTTGATGAACGTCTTTACCCCGCTGATCGATAAACTCACTATGCCGAAAGCCTTCGGAAAGGTGGCAAAATGAAAGACTATCTGAAGCTTGGATCGATTCTCCTCATCTTTTGCGTAGTGGCGACAGGCATTCTGGCCTATTTGAATACCCTTACGCAGCCCGTGATTGCGGAGCGTAAAGCCAACGAAGCGGTGGAGACCCGTAAAGAATTGATTCCGGGGGCCAGTTTTCGTGAAGAAAGTACTGCCACGGGAGAAGTCTATTACGTAGCCACTGCCGAAGCCGATAGCAGCCAGGTACTTGGCTACACTTTCGTATCCTCCGAAACCGGATATTCGAGTACCGTACAGACCATGGTGGGTGTGGACAAAGATTTCAAAGTCCTTGCCATCAAGGTGATCAGCCAGTCCGAAACCCCTGGCTTGGGTGCAAATTGCACGCAGCCATCATTCGTGGATCAATTCAAGAATCTGATTCTGGCAGATCTGAAGGTGGATAAAGATGGCGGCAAGGTCAAATCCCTTTCCGGTGCCACCATCACTTCGCGTGCGGTTACCAATTCCATTGCCTCATCGATAGCCGCCATTCAAGCTGACCTGGGAGGTGAACAATGAATTTTGTGAAAGAACTGACCAAGGGTATCATAAAGGAAAATCCCATCTTTGTGATCGTGCTGGGCATGTGCCCCACGCTTGCTGTTTCTTCATCGGTAATGAATGCTCTGGGTATGGGACTGGCAGCCACCTTTGTGCTGGTCTGCTCAAACATGTTTATCTCCATGATCAAAAATGTAACCCCATCCAAGATCCGCATTCCTGTGTATGTGGTGGTGATCGCGGCTTTTGTGACCATCGTAAACATGGTGATGGAGGCCTATGTCCCCGCCTTGCACAAGAGTTTGGGGCTGTTCATCCCCCTGATCGTGGTAAACTGCATCATCCTGGGCAGAGCCGAAGCCTTTGCCAACAAGAACAACGTAATCATGAGCATCGCCGATGGCATCGGCATGGGCTTGGGTTTCACTCTGTCATTAACCGTGATCGGCACCATCCGGGAGATCCTGGGGGCGGGTACCTGGCTGAACTTGCGGGTGATGCCTGCCACCTATGATCCCATGCTGGTGGCAATCCTGGCTCCCGGTGCCTTTATCACGCTGGGCTTCCTGATGGCCATTCTCAATCTGGTGAAGGAGAAAAAATGAGTTATCTTGCTGAACTTTTCGTGATGGCGATGACCGCCATCTTCATCCAGAACTTCGTGCTGTCTCGTTTCCTGGGTTTGTGTCCCTATCTGGGAGTCTCCAAAAAGCTTGATTCCGCGATCGGGATGGGCATGGCGGTGATCTTTGTGATGACCATGGCCAGTGCCTTTACTTTCCTGATCAATAAATACCTGCTCCTGCGTTTCGACATTGTGTACCTGCAGACTATTGCCTTCATTCTCACCATAGCCGCCCTGGTTCAGTTTGTAGAGATGGTGATCCAAAAGAATGCCCCCGCGCTGTACAAATCTCTGGGTGTCTATCTGCCCTTGATCACCACGAATTGCGCAGTATTGGGCGTGGCTATCCTGAATACCGGCGCGATGCGCAGTGATGGCGTGACTCCATACAACTTTCTGGATAGCGTTTTGAACGGCTTCTTTAGCGGCGTTGGCTTCACTGTGGTGCTGCTGGCCATGGCAGGCATCCGGATGCGTCTGGAAATGGTGGAATTGCCCCGCAGTATGAAAGGTATGCCCATCGCTCTGATCCTGGCGGGGATTATGGCGCTGGCTTTCTACGGCTTCATGGGCTTCAAGATTTAGGGGAGAGGAATGATGTTGACGATAGTAATCCTGCAATCCACATTTTCGGCCATCGGAATCCCGGTGATCGTGATCGGAGCTCTCGGCCTGGCCTTTGGCTTGATCCTGGCATTTGCTGCCAAGGTATTTGAAGTAAAGATCGATCCACGCGTGGAAGCCATCATATCGGCCCTGCCAGGTGCCAATTGCGGCGCTTGCGGACTGGCCGGTTGCGCGGGCTACGCAGATAAAATCGTACACGGCGGCGAAGCTGTAAATAAATGCGCTCCCGGAGGTGCTGCTGTGGCAGCCACCATCGCCAAAATCATGGGAGTTTCCGCCGAAGCGATGCAGCAGAAAGTGGCGGTAATTCATTGCAGCAGCGGCGGTAAGGATAATACCCGCTGGAAGTATCACTACGATGGCGTAAGTTCCTGCAAGGCAGCCGTGAATGTGGCCGGTGGACCCAATAGCTGCTCCTGGGGCTGTTTGGGCTTAAACGATTGTCAGGCTGCCTGTATGTTCGATGCCATCTCTGTGGATGCCAATGGCATGCGCGTGATCGATTATGAAAAGTGCACCGCATGTGGCGCTTGCGTAAGAGCCTGCCCCAGACAGCTCATCATGCTGATCCCGATCAATCGCAATGTATATATCAAATGCTCGTCCAAAGAAAAGGGACCCGATGCCAAAGCAGTTTGTGGCAGTACTCATCCTTGCATCGCTTGCGGCATCTGCAGCCGTAAATGCCCCGTACAAGCCATCACTGTAAAGGACAATCTTGCCCGTATCGATTACGATAAGTGCATCAATTGCGGACTCTGCGCCACGGTATGCCCCACGAAAGCAATCCAGGATCTGCTGGCCGGCTGCCGCAAGAAAGCCGAGATCAATCCAGAAGCCTGCATTGGCTGCACCATCTGTGCCAAAGTATGCCCGGTAACCGCCATCAGTGGCGAATTGAAGCAGGTACACACTGTGGATAAAGATACCTGCATCGGTTGCGAACAGTGCGTAGCCAAGTGCCCCAAAAAAGCTATTGAGATGGTGTAGCCACACCACAAAGCTATATCCGCCCCGGCCTGAAAAGCCGGGGTTTTACTTACTCTCCAAATCTATGAGATTTGAGATATGAGGATTAGTCGACGCAGAGGGTGCATGTAGCTCTTACTGGCTGATGTCTCCCACACATCTCAAGCACATGTCAAACACATTCCAAGCCCCGCTTAGGATGTATTTGGGATGATCTTGGACAGCGCGGTACTTAACAGGTCGGGGGAGAGTACTGAAAAATGGGTTTTCCAAATCATAAATCAGCTTGACATGCATAGCCTCTTTGCTTTTGTAGGCAAAAACATAAACAGTAGGATGAATCATGACCAAAGACGACAATAACTTCGAGAAAGATTATAGCGTACAGGATGAGGCAAAATTACATGAACTCATTGATGGGGCTGAATCGGATCAGCAAAACACCCAAGCTTATTTGCATGATATGGAACGCGACTACCGAGATCCTGAAATAGCAGACGACGATATGACTCTGACCGGAGAAGAAGAACAGCCGGAGGGGATCCCTGGAACTCTTCCCTACGGTATGATGGGAAAGGTTCTCCTGCCTCTGATAACGGCCATCCTGGTGATCGCGGGATCGTACGCTTTCTACAGTGTGCTGAATTCACTCGGCGGCTTTGAGGCACGGGTATTTATTCTCATTGGCGCTGTGGCTTTTACCATCCTCTCACAGACTTTTCTAATCAATGGGATCAAGGACCTGATAAATCACAAAGCAGATCCGGAACGTCCAATGAATATTGGAGCTTACATCATCAATGCAGCCCTGTGGATTCCCTTTTTCGGGTTCACACTCTATTCTGCGATCCGTTCCTTCATCACTTATTCCGGAATTGGAGTCTCTCTGGCCTTTTATGTGGCGGTTCCGGCATTGGTGCTGGCAGCCATTTCCCTTATTCAAAGCACTCTGTTTGTGCTGGTGGCACGGGGACTAAAGAAGTAAAGGAGTTACAATGTCTTTTGAGGAGATAAAAGCACGTGCGCGCGAGATGATGAGCGCGCAGATGGGAAACCTGATCATAGTCTTTTTGATCTATGTACTCATTCTCAGTGGGCTCAGTTCTTTTTCCATAGGGCTGGCCTGGCTGGTGGTATATGGCCCCCTAAGTGTGGGCATAGCTGCGATTCTGTTGAAACTGGATCGCGGAGAAAACATTACAGTGGAGGAATTGTTCTCCGGCTTTAACGATTTTAGCCGCACTTTGGTGGCGGGGTTGCTGGTGTCGCTGTACACCTTTTTGTGGAGTCTGCTGCTGATCGTCCCCGGCATCATTGCAGCACTGGGCTACAGCATGACATTCTTCATCCTGAGTGAGAATCCCAGGATTGGTGCCGAAGAGGCCCTCACTGCCAGTAAAAACATGATGATGGGGCACAAAGGGGAGCTTTTTGGGCTCTTTATCAGTTTCATCGGTTGGTGGTTGCTCTGTCTGGTTACTTTCGGGATCGCCCTTATCTACGTCCTGCCATATTATGAATGCGCTCTCACAGTGTTTTATCAGAATCTGAAGCAAGAGCAGGGATCCCTTTGAAATCCTTTTTGCTGACCCTGAGTCTGGCGCTTTGTCTATGCCCCATCTTTGCTGAAGCTGGTTTACTGGGGCTGGATTTTAGCCAAGGCTATGCCGAAGCAGCCAGGAATCTGCAAGAAAACGGCTTTGCCTGCGATGCCAGCGAACCCAATAACTTCCTGCACTCCGGGGATGAAAGTATCATTGATGTGTCTCTGACCTTTAGTCCCGAAGATTCGCTCTTGATCTGCTGGCTGATTACGATTCCCCTTGGTGATATGGATGATTATGAATTGGAAGCCGATATGTTGCGGGAAATATCTCAACTGCATGGCTTTGAGTATGAGTATGATGAGTCCTCTTTTGAAGCTTTTTGGAAACTGGATGATCTGCATTATGTGACAGCGGCTTTTGATGAAGAACTTACCACATACTATGTGTTTTACGGCGATGTACGCTACGAAGATTGTGTGCCATACTAAGGGCAAAGGAATACTGTGGAAGAAAACAAGGTAATCTACCAGATGTCAGGTGTGGGCAAGGTAGTGGATGGCAACCGCTATATCCTCAAAGACATCTACCTGGGTTATTATTACGGCGCCAAGATCGGTGTGGTGGGTCTGAACGGGTCCGGTAAAAGCACCCTGCTCAAGATCATGGCCGGTCTGGATAACGATCATCTGGGGCAGGTGGCGATGAGCAAAGGCTATAGCATCGGCTATCTGGAACAGGATCCTCAGCTCGATCCCGAGCGCACGGTACGGGATATCGTACAGGAAGCGGTGCATGAGACGACTGCGCTTTTGCAGCGTTTTGAAGAGATCAATCAAAAGTTTATGGAACCGATGGACGATGATGCCATGAATGCCCTCCTGGCGGAACAAGGAGAAGTGCAGGACAAATTGGACGCACTCAATGCCTGGGATCTGGATAGCCGCCTGGAACTGGCGATGGATGCGCTACGTTGCCCACCGGCGGATTTGCCCATCAAACTCATCAGCGGTGGCGAAAAGAGGCGGGTGGCACTCTGCCGTCTACTCTTACAAGCCCCCGATATCCTGCTGCTGGATGAACCCACAAACCATCTGGATGCGGAGACCATCCTCTGGCTGGAACGCCATCTGAAACAGTATCGTGGTACCGTAATCGCCATTACGCACGATCGCTATTTCCTGGATAACGTTGCCGGCTGGATTCTGGAGCTGGATAGGGGAGAAGGCATTCCCTACCAGGGGAACTACTCCTCCTGGCTGGAACAGAAACAAATCCGTCTCGCTCAAGAACAAAAGGCCGATACTAGGCGGCAAAAGGCTCTCGCCGATGAACTGGAATGGATCCGCAGCTCACCCCATGCGCGGCAGGCAAAGAGCAAAGCCCGCATCCAAAACTTTGAAAAGCTCTCAGAACAGAAGTACGAGAAAGAACGGTCCACCGATGAGTTACCGATCTTCCCAGGCCCAAAACTGGGCAACAAAGTTATCCTCGCCAAAGGGGTTAGCAAGGGCTTTGATGAAAAGCTGCTTTACGAGAATCTGGAATTCAACCTCCCTGCCGGAGGCATAGTAGGTGTCATCGGTCCCAATGGTGCCGGCAAGACCACGCTTTTTGAGATGATCGTGGGGCATATCACTCCAGATAAAGGCAGCTTCGAAATGGGAGAGACCGTCCGACTTTCCTATGTGGATCAAGCTCGCATGATGGATACAGAACAGACCTTACTGGAGCTGATCGGCCAGGATAGGGATGTTCTCACCATCGGTGATCGGGAAATGAAAGTTCGGGAGTACATCGCCAAGTTCAATTTTGCGGGGAAAGATCATATCAAACCCGTGAACATCCTTAGCGGTGGCGAAAAGAACCGCGCCTATCTGGCACTGACTCTGCAGGCAGGCGGCAACGTCTTGTTGCTGGACGAGCCGACCAATGATCTTGACGTCTATACTATTCACGCGCTGGAAGAAGCTCTGCTCTCTTTTGCCGGTTGCGCAGTGGTGATCAGCCACGACCGCTATTTCCTGGATCGCGTGTGTACACACATCCTTGCCTTCGAAGGCGAGAGTCAGGTGAAGTGGTTTGAAGGTAATTTCAGTGACTACGAAGAAAACAAACTGATGCGCCTGGGAGATAAAGCTCTCATCCCCAAACGGATCAGCTATCGCAAACTCACCAGAGACTAGGCATTTATGTTTGAAACATCTGGAGTATGGGCAGAATATCATTGACAAAAATATGCTGATATCAAGGTTGGAATTTATGTGAAAAATAATGAGCCTTTGGCTCATGGAGGTATAAAAATGAAAGCACTTAGAGGAATGAACTTGGGAACACTTCCCATCCTGATGATTCTTCTCTTTACGGGATTGCTCCTAGGCGGATGCGCTCCCAGACTAGTATTGGATCCGGGTATTCCCAGTTCCGTGGTTCAGATTGGTAATTCAATGGCCGAAGTAGCTGCGGCAGTTCCCACAGGGAATGCCGACCTTCATTACATTCAACCCGATGATTACTTCTATAGAGAAGAAGTTTGGCCCGGCAGCACCTGGGAATATGTCGAGCTGGGAAAGCTCATCACTCCCCCCACTCCGGAGACCAAAAATCAAGCTCAATTTATGAGTGTGAAAACCGGTGCCCCTGTATGGGCTAAATGGTGGGTAAAGACTCGCATCGCTACTCGGGCTGATCTGCAGCTTGGTAAAGAAGTTATATGCTTTGATTCCAATGGTTATGACGACGTATATATGGCTCCAGAAAACACTGAGATGGCTCGTACGGATAGCTGGTTTATCGCCAGGATCACCGATACTTCAGAGCTTTTCCGCGGCTACGTATTGGTATCTGGTGGCTACAAGGTTAGCGAAAAGAACCTTCGCGTAATCGTTCAGTAAGCACTGACTGACCTTTTTGATACAGGCCGGATATACCTCCGGCCTTTTTTGTGGGTTACCAATGGGTGCATCATGTTACCCAGGTAAAGCCGTGGACTTGAATATATGAGCGGGCAGCCATACCAATCGATTTTCCCCTTGACACATAAGCCCATCATAGACTAAGCTCCACCGCATATAAACTCTAGTAAACATAGGAGATACATATGAACTACTTTTTCACTGAAGATCAGCTGGAGATGCAGGAATTGGCGCGTAGAATCGCCAACGAAAAGATGAAACCCCTATCCGAACATTATGATCAGGAAGGGATTTTCCCTTGGGACATCGTGGAAGTAATGCGACAGAGCGATCTCTTTGCCATCCTGATACCCGAAGAATACGACGGTATCAGCGGCAAGGTGATGGATCTGGCGATCGTTACTGAAGAGCTTTGCGCGGTGGATGCTGGCATCGCTCTGGCTTTCGGTGCCACTGGTTTGGGTATGTACCCCATCTTGATCGCCGGTAGTGAGGAACAGAAACAGAAGTATCTGCCGATCATTGCCGCAGGTGAGCAGCTTTGTGCGTTTGCACTTACCGAGGCCAACGCCGGCAGCGACGCCGGAGCCATCGAGACCACAGCTCGCAAAGAAGGGGATTACTACATCCTGAATGGTACCAAACAGTGGATCACCAATGGCGGCGAAGCCGGTATCTACACGGTGTTTGCCATGACCGACAGGACCAAAGGTGCCCGCGGATGCTCCTGCTTCATCGTGGAAAAGGATACTCCCGGCTTCACTTTTGGTAAAAAGGAAAACAAGATGGGGATTCGTGCTTCCGCGACCAGAGAATTGATCTTTGAAGATTGCAAGATTCCCGCCAGTAACCTTTTGGGTCGCGAGGGAACCGGATTTATCACCGCGATGAAAGTCTTCGACAAATCCCGTCCAATGGTGGGCTCACAGGCTGTGGGTATCGCCCGGGGTGCTTTTGAAGCTGCAGCACGCTATTCGCAGCAGCGCCACCAATTTGGCAAACCCGTATCTAGCTTCCAGGCAGTACAATTCATGCTTGCAGATATGGCCACCCAGATCGAAGCCGCTCGTGCCCTGGTCTTCCAAACTGCGAAAATGGTGGATTCTGGAGCCAAGAATTACTCCAAAGAAAGCGCAATGTGCAAATACTACGCTTCGGATGTAGCGATGAAGGTTACCACTGACGCTGTGCAAATCCTGGGTGGATACGGCTATATGAAGGAATACCCCGTGGAAAAGATGATGCGCGATGCCAAGATCCTGCAGATCTACGAAGGAACAAACCAGATCCAGCGCGGAATCGTGGCTGCAAACATCCTCAAAGAGTTCTAAGATGCACGAATGGATCAAAGAACTGCCGGTGGCAATCACCGTATGTGATCTACAGGGAATAGTCCTGGAAATGAACGATAAAGCCGCTGCCACCTTTAGCGATAGAGGCGGCAGAAAGCTGATCGGCACTTCCATTTTTGACTGTCATCAGCCCCGCAGTATTGAGATCATAAATCAGATGCTGGAAACTGGCATTCCACATACCTATACCATCGAAAAAGCCGGGCAGAAAAAGCTGATCCATCAGCAACCCTGGTATCAAGAAGGCAAGATGGCAGGTTTGGTGGAGTTTTCCATTGTTTTACCATCAGAAATGCCTCACTACGTACGTTCATAGATGAAGATACTGCTTCATAGCTGTTGCGCGCCCTGTCTCATAGCTCCATATCAGAAGCTGAGTGAGGCAGGGCACGCTGTTTCCGCGCTTTGGTTCAATCCCAACATTCATCCCCTGCTGGAGTATCAAAAACGGCGCGATACTCTGAGGGATTTTGCGGCAAGAGAAGGCTTCGAACTGATTGAAGCCGGTGAGTATGGCCTGCACAGCTTTCTCCAAAACACTCTGGATAAAATCGACCAGAGATGTGAATACTGCTATCTCACCCGGCTGGAGACGACTGCCAAACTTGCCTGTGAACGAGGCTTTGACGCCTTTAGCAGCACCTTACTATACAGCCGCTATCAGAAGCATGAGCGCATCATCGAGATTGCCCAAACTATGAGTGAAAAATACGGGGTGCCCTTCTTCTATGAAGATTGGCGAACGCTCTGGCAGGACGGCATCAGACTATCCAAGGAAGCGGGAATGTACCGCCAGCAATACTGCGGCTGCATTTTCAGCGAAGAGGACCGCTACAATGAGCAGATACGAAGAAATAAATCTTGAAAACTTGAAGGCTTATTCGATTACAGACCGCAGCAGCAAAGTAAATCCCGATCTCTTTGCCAAAAAAGGCAAGGCAGAGATGACTCCTTTTTTGGATTGTTTACCGGATGTTTTAAGCGCGAAAGACCTGAAATCACTGATAACAAAGATCAAAGAGGCCAAAGCAAAGGGCAGGGCGATCATCATCGGCCTGGGTGGACACGTGATCAAATGCGGCTTGGCTCCATTGCTGATAGAGCTGATGGAAGCAGGTTATGTAAGCGCGCTGGCCGTGAATGGCTCAGTGATGATCCACGATTACGA
The DNA here is from genome assembly GCA_017994635.1 of Candidatus Cloacimonadota bacterium. GTDB lineage: Bacteria > Cloacimonadota > Cloacimonadia > Cloacimonadales > Cloacimonadaceae > UBA5456. Next base: position 15,926 of record JAGOKK010000010.1, read on the forward strand.
GCTGGCCTTCTTCGGGCATACCTCGGAGGACGTCTCCAAATCCTTGGCAGACGGATCATTCGGTATGGTGTTTGAGACCACACATGGCATCAATACCATCATCACCAAAGGCTCCGCAGCCGGAATGGGCCTGGGCGAAGCCGTGGGCAATGAGATCCTGGAGAAGGCTCCCAACAAGGATATGTCTCTGCTCGCGATGGCTAGTAAGCACAAGATCCCGCTCAGCGTACATGTGGCGATCGGCACCGATATCATCCATCAAACTCCCTGTGCGGACGGGAAGGCCATCGGGGACTGCTCACTGCGGGATTTTCGCATCCTCTGCCGCCAGGTCTGTGATCTGGACGAGGGCGGGGTATATCTGAACTTCGGTTCAGCGGTGATTCTGCCTGAAGTTTTTTTGAAAGCACTCACCGTGGCGCGCAACATAAACGGCCATGTGAAGAACTTTGCCACCGCCGTGTTTGATATGAATATGCATTACCGCGCACGGGTGAATGTGGCGCAACGCCCCGTGGAGACTGGCGGATCCGGGTATTACTTCATCGGCCAGCATGAAATCCTGATCCCGCTACTGATAAAGAGCTTGATTACATGCTGAAAAAAAGCTCCCCCCAGATGAAATGGAGGGAGCTTTGGATGTTTAGGGAGTGCTTTTTCTTAAAATCCGAACCAGGGTCCTACCGAGAAGGTGATTCCCTCGTATTTGGTATTGGGCGAGCCACTTACTTCATATTCTTCTTCGCCCATGCCGATTATGCGCCAGTCGTCACGCAGGTTGATGCCATACACATAGCCACCTTCAGCGCGAATGCCGAGCCAGGGGGTGAATCTCACCAGTAGTTCTGCTCGCGGTTGAGCGATCAAATATCCTTTGCCCAGTTTGAAGTGGGTGTTGCTCGAATTGGTTATGATGTTCGGCAGATTGGCCCAGTCGTAATCAGCATCGGTATTCACAAATTCGAGTTCGTGATTGGCGCCGCCCACCATCAGACCCAGTGAAGTAACGATGTTTTTGGTGATGGGAATGCGTTTATCCAGAGTAACGCCGCCCATTGTGCTGGTATACTGCATCCAGACGTGATAGTTTGAGTCATCGACATTCTTGCGTTTACTGTCATCATACCAGGTGATTTGCCCACCCAGGAAATATCCTTTTCCCACGGGGAACTTGCCACCCAGGCCTTGTTGCAGTACATATTCATCAGGAAACTCGGAAAAGCCAAGCGCGGGATTGGTGATCAGACCGTTAATATCGTCCATATCCATATCGACCCACATGGGGATCCATGATCCGCCGCCATAACCGGGGCTCAGTTTACGCTTCTTAGTTACTTGAGGGGTACTGCTTTCGCTGGAACTGCCTCCGCGGGAGCCAACAGTGAGGTCGAAGCTTTCGTTTTGGGTATCGCGGAATACCACGATGGTAACCACATCACCAGCTCTGAGCGTTTTTTGGATCTTCTCGAAAGTGGCGTAATTGGTCACTTCTTTATTATTGATGCTGAGTATGATGTCATCTTCCTGGATCCGATAGGTCCAGGCTGGGGAGTCTTTCACCACGCCGGTAACCAGGACGCCGATGGTGCCTTTGTAGCCAAGAGCTTGTGCCTTGGGGAAGGTGAGGTCTTCCATATAAAGGCCGAAATATGCTGCATCTGCAGCTTCTTTACCGCCTTGGTGATTGATGCTCACTTTGGTATTGACATCATCCAGACCTTTCAGTTCCATGATGATGCGACGGGCGTTTTCTACGTCTTGAAGGTCTTGGTCTAGTTCATCGTCTGCCATCAGGAATGAACTGAGGGCCAGGATCAGGATCAGGGCTAAACTTATCTTCTTCATTAGTCTTACCTCGCTTGCTGTTTTCTTTATCACTGTGCAAAAGCCGTGCCAATTCTAAAGTATCATGTTACTTGTCTAAATAGCAATACGTTAGCTCGAGGCACGCATAGCCAGGAGGGCAGTAATCATATCATAATGATATAAGAGTATATCAAATTGAGATCGGGGGCGGGGATGGAACACCGTGAATCATCGCGCAGATAAGTCTTGCTCTTTCTTGTATATAAAGGAAGAATGGGAACGCAATTTGCACAGCAGAAGGGAATACTGAAATCCATGGAGGATAAGGTGAAGAGAATAGTCGTAATATTCTGTCTGATTGGTATTTGGGGTATCCTGTGCGCCAGCGCTGGAGATCTGGCCATCAGCAAGCTAAGAGGGATCAAACCTGGAGCTGAGAATTTGAACGCCACGATCAGAGCTATCGCAGCCAGAGGCGCTGTGATCTATCATTATAACGACCAATATGTGTTGGCGGGAATCCCAAAAAGCATGGGGAACGACGACTGGCAGTGGATTCATCCGCGTTCGGCGGGGCAAACCCTGTACCTTTACAGCAAGATCAAGGCGTCTGCACCCGCAGAGATAGCAGCCCACGTTGATATCCTGGCTGATCTGGGCTCAGAATTGCTCATTGCCAGCGATCTTGATGTCACAGTTTTGCGTGGTGCATTGCGTGGATCATTCACTCCCCTGAAGCTCGAGGCAATCAGCATTCCCGATCCTTCGCCCCGCTTTGAAGCAACCAAAGAAACGAGTACCGACATCCAGAACTTTATCTCTCAAGTATCTGCCGATAGTGTCCTGGCTTTCATCCAGGGCATGCAAGACCTGCAAACCCGCTACGCTCTGGCAGACAATCGCTTGGATGTTGCCAACTGGATAAAGGGTCAGTTTCTGCGTTTTGGCATAACCAATGCGAGCCTGCAGCCTTTCACCTGGAACAATACCACTCAGTACAATGTGGTTGCCACCATTGAAGGTACTGACTATCCTGATGAATACATAGTGGTGGGCGGGCATCACGATTCCATCACATATACCACGCCCTATGTGTTTGCTCCTGGGGCGGACGACAACGCATCCGGTTCAGTAGCCGCCATAGAAATGGCAAGAGTCCTGATGGCAAATAATTACCAACCCAAATGCAGTATCAGATTTGTAACCTTCGCCGCGGAGGAGTTTGGGCTTCATGGCAGTATCTACCATGCTCAAACTGCCCAGCAGAATGGCGAAGACATCCGTTTGATGATCAATCACGACATGATAGCCAATAGCGATCCTGGTGAAACGCTGGTACAACTGATGCCATACGATGGTTCTCTGGAGCAGAGCCAGCATGCGGAATTGCTTACTGAACAATACACTTCCCTGGATGTGGCCTATGGCTACATGAATAGCTCCAGTAGTGACAGCCATCCCTTCTGGCAGAGAGGGTATCCAGTGATTTACTATTTCGAGTATGACTTCTGCCCTTATTATCATAGTGATCAGGATGTTATCACGTATATCAATCCAGATTATGCAGCGGAAGTGATTCGGGCCTCAATGGCAGTTACGATCAGCTTTGCCGATATGCCGGGAGCTCCAGACAATCTGCAAGTTCTTGATGCGGGTAATGGCACTTCGCTGTATGTTTCGTGGGATGATGTTGCCGATCCGGGAGTAAATGCCTATCGATTGTATTACAGTAACGATTTTTGGACTACCACGAATACTGTGGATGTGGTGGAGAACTACTACACACTTAGTGGCCTCAATGAGGGGACGCTGTACCAGATAGCCATCAGCAGTATCGATCTGGACGGATCGGAAAGCTATCGGGTCTTTTCCGAGGGGATACCTCTTGTCAATCCCCGGATTCCACAGGCTATATCAGGAACTCCTCGTCCCGGAGAAGTACTGCTCACCTGGGAAGCAAATACCGAAATGGACTTTTCTGGTTACCGGATCTACCGATCCACTGATCCTGGTCAAACCGGTAGCGTCATCTCGCCAGCTTCTCTCGTTACCGCTCAATTCAGCGATACCAATGTATATGGTTCGCCGGATTTGTATTACTATTACAGAGTATCGGCTGTGGATGAGGATGGGAACGAAAGCTCCCTTTCTCCTGCAGTAAAGAGCCGTCCGGTCACTTTGAATAATGGCATTTTGATCATCGACGAAAGCGAGGACTATACAGGCAGTACGCCATTCTTACCCACAGATGAGATGGTGGACGATTTCTTCAGCTCTATCATGGCTTTCGATACACATCAAATGGACCTGAATGCTATGGGAGTCCCCCTTCACCTGGCTGATATCGGAATCTATTCATCCATTCTGTGGCACAATATGGACAGTTCCAATCCTTCTGCGCCTTATGCAATGCTGGAAGACCTGGAGCAGTATCTACAGTATGGGGGAAATATCTTCTACACCGGCTACACACCTTCCACGGCCTTCGCGATGAATGGCAGTTATCCGGCTGAGTTTCATGCGGGGAGCTTCATTTACGACGTTTTGGGGATCGAAGATGTGAATTACAGTATGCAAAGCCGCTTCAAATATGCTTTACCTCAATTGGATGGATTCCCGCCCTTACAGGTGGATAGCCTAAAGACAAATTCTGCATTATCCGGGCACATTATCCGCGTGGAAACCATCGATCCCAACGCATCGGCCACATCCCTATACACCTTTGGTTCGGACTATGAAACCCAGACTCCACAGGGTCAATTCAACGGTGAGACGGTAGCAGTATTAAACGAGTATGGCCAGGGACGGGTAATCACGCTCAGCTTCCCTCTGTATCACATGGAACAGAGCAGTTCGCGGAGCCTGATGCACCACGTATTCCGTTACTTTTTCGATGAAAGCAGCTCCAACGAAGACCATACTCATCCCGTGATGCCGCTTCAGGTAAGCAGCTATCCCAATCCGTTCAGAAACAACAGCAGCTTCCGGCTCAAGGGATTGAATCCGTTGGAGCCCATGAAACTGCAAATCTTTAACCTGAAAGGCCAGCTCATACGCAGTATAGCCTCCGAATCTGCAAAATCAGAGATCGCTTGGGATGCCAAAGACGAAGCCGGAAAGGACGTGGCAAATGGCATCTACTTCGTAAGGCTAAGTCAAGCTGGACGCAGTGTGACCAAAAAGGTAACTCGGATAAAGCGCTAATCCTCATCATTCCTAAATGGTCTTTGGGTGATGGTTTCTTCCAGCGGGAATCATCACCCTTTTTGTACCTCGTAGTATCAACAATGGCGGCGTCTGCCAACACCGGATCTGACCTGAGGATAAGCACTTGCATCATCATGGTCATGGCATTGCTGGAAATATGTTGACATATAAAGACATCTTCACTATCTGGCGGCTATTGAATGTTATCACATACTGGAGAAATGATTGTATGCACAGAAGTAGAATCGCTCTGCTCACATTGTTTATTTTCTGCTGCCTCGGCAGTGTTGGTGCTCAAACGAGACCGGACAACAGCCACAAGCCCAGTTCCAAGAGCTCAATTCCATCATCCACCCGTCCCCGCTTTGCTACTGATAGAATAAAGATCAAACTGAGCGAGGACGCTCTACTGCTGGCAAATCTTCCCACAGGACTCTATGCGGAAGCCTCTGCCTTCAATATCAATGAACTTGACCAGCTATTCCGCGTGAACGGAGGAGACAAGATTATCCGTGCCCATCGCAAAGTGAATGACACTGCCTGGGAAAGATCCACAGGATTCCATCGCTGGTTTTTGATCACCCTGGAGGGTAAAACGAGCGTAGAACAAGCCATCAAGAGTTTCAAGGCAAACCGCTACATCGAGGAAGCCATACCAGAGTACATTGCCTATACCACAGCGATTCCAAACGACCCCTATTATGCCAATAACTGGGGTCACAATAACACGGCTCAGCTCCCAGTATACTCTGGAGGAAGCCATTCTGGAGCGGGTGTAGGTACAGTTGGTTTTGATGCTCACATGCAGTTGGCCTGGGATCAATCTCAAGGATATGGAGATATCTACACCATTATCGCCATCATTGATACAGGAGTAGATACTTCCCATCCCGACCTGAGGCTGGTGGCAGGCTACGACTATGGCGATAACGACGCAAATCCCATGGACAACAGCGCCGATCCGGGGCATGGAACTGCATGTTCTGGGGTTGCTGCCGGTAGGGCCAATAACGGACTGGGTGTTACAGGTGTAGCCGGAGGCTGCAGTGTGATGCCGCTCAAAATTGCCAGTTCAGACGGTTCACTTTACTTCACAGCCATAGAGAACGCACTCACTCACTGCGGTGACAACAATGTGGACGTGGCCAGCATGAGTTTCGGAGCTGAGGAAGGCATGGGAGAAGGTGATTCCTCCTCCACAGATTCAGCATTGGAATATGCCTATAGCCACGGAGTTACGCTGCTGGCGGCCACTGCAAACAGCAATGCTGCCGTCATCGCATATCCCTCCAATCACAATAAAGTGATCAGTGTCGGTGCTTCCAGCCCCACGGGTCAACGTAAAAGCACATCTTCTTCTGATGGAGAAAACTGGTGGGGCTCAAACTACGGAACTGCCACGCAAGACGATCAGAACGCCGTGGATATCATGGCTCCCACGATTCTTCCCGCCACCGATATTACCGGTACCGGAAACGGTTACAATACCTCCAGTGATTATTATATGTGGTTCAACGGTACTTCCTGCGCTACGCCTTATGCCGCTGGAGTAGCCGCTTTACTCATTTCCAAAGATAACACCCTCACTCCGGCCGCTGTTCGTCAAGCTTTGGTTTCCACCTGCACGGATATGACCATAGACGGTGGAACAGGATGGGACAGATACACGGGATATGGCATGGTGAATGCCAATGCGGCACTCAGTTCCCTGGTTCCCGGAATGCCAAGCTGCAATATCACTGCTCCTTCATCCGGGGAGACGATAGACTTGAATAGCTCTGTGACAATAAATGTAGCTGCCACAGACACCGACGGCATCATCAACAACGTGAAGTTTTACATCGATGACGTGCTAAAGAGTACAGATACTACATCACCATACTCCTGGAATTGGAATACCACCGGTTACAGCGCTGGTTCTCACTCCATAAAAGCTATCGCCACTGACAATAGCGCTAACACCTCCACCAGCGTTGTTACTATAACCCTGATTCCCCCCGCGAATGAAGGTTTTGAGACCGCAGATTTCAGCGCTTACCCCTGGGTGAACAGCTCGGCTATTCCCTGGACAGTGCAAAGCACGGATTCATACAGCGGAACCTATGCTGCACGAAGCGGCCAGATCGGAGATGGCACCAATACCGTCCTCAGTCTGAGTCTGAACGTAGTAGATCCTGGTAGTATCAGCTTCTATCAAAGGGTTTCCTCCGAGAGCGAATGGGACTATCTGCGCTTTTATCTGGACGATGAGCTGCAGGGAGAATGGTCTGGGGAGGTAAATTGGACTCCACAGAGCTATCCGGTTAGCCTCGGATTTCACACTTTCAAATGGGAATATTCTAAGGATTCCAGCGACTCAAGCGGTTCCGACTGTGCCTGGCTTGATCATCTTGTATTGCCTATATTCAATGACTTCTTTCCTCCCAGGAATCTGAGCGGATCAGCCGGCAGCGGCACTATCTCTCTTGGTTGGAATGCACCCGACGCAAACACTCCCAGTAGCTATAATATCTATCGCGATGGCAGCTTGCTTACCAATGTCACCGGCACCAGCCACACTGATAACACCGTCCAAAACGGAGTATCATACACCTATTACGTGACATCGCTATATACCTCTGGATCAGGAGAGTCAATCCCTTCAAATTCCATAACCCTTACTCCGGGTATGGTATCCAATGATTACACGATAGGTACGGGAACCAGCGCCACCGGCTCCACTGTAGCCTGTCCAATCAATATTTATTACAAAAGCCGGCATGGTCAGTCCATATATACTGCTGCAGAATTGATTGCCGCAGGGATCACTGGTCCTGTTGACATCACACGGATTGGTTTCTACATCGATTCTGTCCCAAACGAAGCATTGCCGAATTTTATCGTCAGGATGAAACACACCAGCGCTGCCGATGTGACCGATTGGCAAAGTGCCGAAGGGATGACAACAGTGTACACCAGTGGAAGTTATATGCCAGTAGCTGGGGACTTTCACATGCTGGAACTCAGCTCTCCATTCACCTGGGATGGCGTCAGCAACTTGCTGGTGGATACGGCATTTAGCCAGGTAAGTCAATGGTCTCAATCTGGTTCAGTAAGGTATTCCTCGATCGCCAACGGCTATCGTTATACACAATCGGACTCCGCTGACCAAACCAATGTGTTCAGTGCCGGCTACACACACATTTCCAGGCCCAACATCCGGTTTACCACCGCCTTCTTACCACCTCTTCCGGCCATCGAGGTAACTCCTGAAAGCATGTTGTTTGGTACTGTAATGATAAATACCTCATCTGCTCATAGCTTCCAGATTTCCAATCCCGGAACCGCAACTCTTACCGGTAACATCAGCACCCCTATTGCATATACAGTATCATCATCCCGGGATGCGGGGGCCTTACTTAGTGCTGCCGGTTCCAAAAAGCAGGAAGGTAGAAATTCGCTGGAATTCAGCATTCCAGCCGGAGAATCCTCAACGTTTAACCTTAGTTTCACTCCCACAGCAGTGCAAGCGTATAATGGGACTATCACAATTACTCACAATGTGGGAGGCGCCAATCGAACCATTATCCTAAGCGGACAAGGCGGGAAACCAGGATTGAACCTCAGCGCCACCAGCTTCACGGCAAATCTTGTCCCTAATGATTCTGAAGCACAGGTACTGACTGTGTCCAATAGCGGTAACATGGACTTAGCTTATAGCATGTCCATCTCCGGCTCGGTTCCCTGGCTCAGTTTTGCGGGGAGTAGTACTGGATCCATCTCTGCTGGGGGTGCGGCACATAACCTCACCCTTGCTTATGATGCTACAGGACTGTCCGCGGGGATCTATAGCGCAAGCATCATCGGCAGTTCTAACGATCCCAATAATACCAGCGTCACTGTGGATATCGCTTTGAATGTACTGGCTCCTTTGATAACTGTAAGTCCTGGCAGCATTGATTTTGGGATGGTTCCAGTGGGGCAAAGCCATAGCGAGAGCTTCACCATCAGCAATCCCGGTACTGCCACTCTTACGGGGCAGATCGTTACCCCCCTCTTCCTTGCTGTCAGTGCAGCTCGAGGATCCGCACTCCGTACAGCTCAGTTTACCAAATCCCGAGAGGCTATAGGTGACCGGAACACCATCAGCTTTGAGATCCCCCCTGGTGAAAGCGAAGACTTCTCAGCTAGCTTCTCCCCCACAGATGTAACTGAATACCATAGTGCCATACTCATCATGCACAATGCTGATGTTCCCCAACAAGAGATCGAGTTTTACGGTATCGGTGCCCAGGCGATCCTGCAATGGAATCCTCCGTCAATAGAGGTAGATCTACCGTTTTCGGGTTCCACCATGATTTCTCTCGATTTGGATAATATGGGCAACATCCCGCTGACATTTACGGCAAATCGAGCCTCTGGTTCATACCCATTCATGATAAATGGTTCCAGCAGTTTGAGCGGGAGCATTTTGCCATGGTCGAGTTTTATGCTTCAGCTACATTTTTCTGCTCCTCCTACGGGAGAAGACACATACATTGCTGCAATTGATATCCACAGCAATGATCCTGATCATGATTTCGTACGAATTCCCATTACGATCAATGTATTCAATCCCAATCATCCGCCTGTACTGAATCTGCCCCCCGAGATGAATGTGCCCTACAATGGTTCCAAAGCGGTGAACTTTTTGGCCTATGCAGCTGATCAGGATGATGATGACCTTTATGTAGTCTCAGTGATTACTGGACCGCATATCACGCTGGTTGGCAACCGTCTGACACCCGATCTGAACTGGTATGGCGAGGAAGAGATGCAAGTTACTATCAGCGACGGCGAATTTGAAGATACCGATCAGATGATGATCATCGTTAATGCCCCTCCCACGCTGGATATCCCTGATGAGTTCAGTTTCAATCGCAATGACTCCTTATTCGTAAATTTCAGAGATTACATCATTGATCCAGAGATGGATGATTATAATATCAGCTTCACTGGCAATAGCGCAATCAGCATCCACCAACTCGGTACAAGAGCTTCTTTCAGCGCACCCAATGGCTTTGCTGGCAGCGAGTCCATCACGATAAGCGTAAATGACGTCTGGAACACGGTTCAGGATAGCTTCACGATCAATGTGATCAATCATGCTCCGGTTTTGTCGGTTCCAGATGGTTACAGCCTGGATCAAAACGGAAGTTTGACGGTGGATTTCACTCCCTATATCAGCGATCCCGATGGCGACGCTCTGGATTTGAGCTATTCAGAGAATGGCAACGTGATGGTAAACATCGATGGCTACAGCGTTACCTTTAGCCCCGCCCTGGATTGGTTTGGAACTCAGACCATCAACTTCAGCCTTTCTGATGGTTATCTACAAAGCTCCGATACAGTGAGCATCACAGTGGAACAGGTGATAGACCATCTGGATAGCCCAGTGGTGACCATCCAGGGGAATTCCAATGGGATCATGATTCACTGGCCTGCTGTGGAATATGCTACCCAATATCAGGTATTCAGAAGCGCCGATCCTTACGGAGGCTACGAATTGATCGCCACCACCACCAATCCGATGTATTACGACAACCTCCCTCCAGATAAGGCCTTTTATCACGTAAAAGCGGTGTATACTCCCTACAGTAAATAGCCGTACCACTCCTTTCACTCCCCTGGCCTGTACGTGGAGTAGATTGATGCCATGTTCAGGCCAGTGGGGGATTCAGGAGGAAGCAAACACTCCATCTCATAGAGGCACAAGGGTATGAGTAGTGGGATCGTAAATTATATAAATCCTGGGCACCGAGTTACGCCTTATTTGCTCTCAGCCTGCCTTATGGCTGCCGATCATGTCAAGGGCATCCCAAACACTTCCTAAGCGTGGCTTGGGATGTGCTTGGGATGTGTATGATATATGGGTAATTTGCCAGCCAGTATCGGCCAGCAACCATCCTGAATGCTCTATGATTATATTCATTCTCCCGTGCTGGTCTCACATCTTCATCCCCACCCAGCAGCAGCGACGAAGGCCAACAATGCAGTGAATTCCTGACCGATGGCAGGTGTGAGCCATAGCGAGTAATAAAAATGTTTCGATGGATGGTGGAATGTTCTTGACAATATGAACGGATACCAGAAAATGGGATGAGAAACGTAAACAACGAGGATAAGCGTAATGATCGTCAAGAAACTGATGGCTCTCATACCGCCAACCATGAGTGGAAAGCAGAAAGCTTTACTCATTGCGGCCTCAAAGCTGTTTCACCGGTATGGTTTTTCCAGAGTAAGCGTAGAGGAACTATGCCGCCAGGCCCGAGTGAGCAAAGTAACTTTCTATCGATACTACAAGGGCAAGGATGAATTGATCCTGAACCTGTTACGATTCCTCTTTGACGATATGCTAAGCACATGTCAGGATGTGTTGGATGGCGATCTGAGCTTGAAACAGAAACTTGATACTGTGATGATTTTGAAGCAGGACTTCATCTCTCTTCTGGGTGCAGAAATATTGGAAGGCTTGTTTCACCATCCTTCTGCCAGAGAGTATTATCTTCGGCTCAGCGAAGAGAGTTTCGCGAGTGTAAGAGCATTACTATACCGGGAACAACAGCAGGGCGGGATAAATCCCAGGCTAAACGTGGAGATGTTTCTTGCTCTGCTCAGAGAAGTGGCAAAGATCTTTTCAGACAATAGCATAGCCCAGTATAGCACGAGCTTCCCAGAACTGGTGACTCAAGTGAATGACATCCTGATTTATGGCATTTTCCCTCGTGATACCCAATGAAACAGTTCGCTCTATTCCTGGCCCTTCTATCACTTTGCCCCTGGCTTTCCTGCACCATAAGCAGCAACCGTTTTGCTCTGTATGGTGACATCGCTGAGCAGCAGAAGAGCCTGGGTGCCCTGTGGGCAATGGATCTATCTGCCGGGCAGAATCTGGGAAAGGTATCGATGCAGGCGGAGTACAGCTTGTACTCGCGCTTTCACAGCGAATGGGATGGCTCTCATGATGCAACCATGACAGCTGATACCTACCGCGCAAGTATCAGCTGCAGCTTACCTCAAGCGGAGCTTCGAATAGGGCTTCAGCGCTTAAATTTCGGAAGCGCTCAGATCTTGCGTCCACTGCAGTGGTTTGATTCTTTGGATCCGCTGGATCCACATCAATACACCAAGGGGGTGGATGCTGCTCTCCTGCGCATTAATTGGCTGAATAACGCCAATCTCTGGATCTGGGGGATAAGGGGCGACCCTGCACCCAAGGGCAGCGAAGTGATAGGCAGCAAGGAGGATACGATCGAGTTTGGCGGGCGCTTTCAGCATCCAACGCCCATCGGAGAAGCTGCGCTCAGTCTGCATCACCGGGAGCTTGCTGTGGGCAGCGAGGAACGTGCCGGGATCGATCTGCGCATGGACTATCTGATGGGGCTGTGGTTGGAAGCATCTCTATCTCGCTTCTCAGTTGTGCGTTATGTTCCCAAGTATCTGGTGAGCGCGACTATTGGTTCGGATTATACCATCGATGCAGGCAATGGTTTGGCTCTGATGCTTGAGCAAATGGTGGTATCTTCTGCCCCTCAGGGATTGGATGAACTAAGCGAAGAAAGGGTGATGAGCGCATTGATGGCCAGCTATCCTTTGGGAATTCTGGATAGCTTGAAAGCCTTGGGCACTTACGATTGGAGTGTCTTGGAATTGTCTCTGGGCGCGAGCTGGATACGCACTTATGACTATATATCACTGGAAGCATCGCTAAGGAATTCTTCCACAGCAGGACTAAGCCTGCACACAATGATAAACGCCCATTTTTGAGGATATGATGAAAGAAGTGATTGCGGCCATCAGAGATATGAGCAAGTCTTTCCCCACTGGAGAAGGGGAATTCTGGGCTCTAAAGAACATCAATCTGGATTTCCATAGAGGGGAATTTGGCGGTTTTGTGGGACCCAGCGGCAGTGGCAAGACAACCCTGCTAAACATCTTGGGCTCCTTGGATGTTCCCACAAAAGGAGAAGTGGAAGTATTGGGCTACAAGGTTCATGAGATTACACAGCGCCAGGCCAGCATTCTGCGATCTGCTCACATCGGCTTCATTTTCCAGACTTACAATCTACTTCCGGTGTACAATGTATATGAAAACGTGGAATTCCCCCTACTGCTGTTAAAAATGGAGGCAAGTAAGCGGGATAAAATGGTGAAGGATGCCATTGAGTGGGTGGGGCTAACAGACAAGATCAAGAGCCGCCCAAATCAGCTTTCCGGAGGGCAATGCCAAAGAGTGGCGATTGCCCGCGCGATGGTGAAAAAGCCTGATCTGGTATTGGCCGATGAGCCCACCGCCAATCTGGATACAGAGAACTCCCTAAACATCCTGGACACCATGCTGAAACTAAACAAAGAGTTTCACACGGGCTTTATCTTCAGCACTCACGATCCCAAGGTGATTGCATATCTACGTCGTGTGATCAAGTTAATCGATGGAGAGGTGAAAAGTGATGATCTTGCACCTGGCATTCAAGAATATCATAAATAACGGTTGGCGTAGCCTGATCAATGTGCTGGTGATCACCATTGTGCTCATCATCATGGTGTGGACTCAAGCCATGTACTACAGTTGGATTCGCCTGGCTGAGATTCAACAGAGCAATTGGGAATATGGCAAGGGCCTATTGCGCGTGAAGAGTTACGATCCATACGATCCACTAACCTATGAAGATAGCTATGCCCCGGTGCCAGCAGAATTGAGAGCTGGCATTATCCGCAAAGAGATAGTACCCATCATGTTGGCCCCTGCAAGTATCTATCCACAGGGAAGAGTGCAAGCTGCTGTGATCAAGGGTATTCCTGATGATCAGCAGGTGCTTGCTTTCCCCGGGGGGAAGTTGAGTTCTGAAGCTTCAGACATGGTTCCCGTGCTTATCGGTACCGCCATGGCAAAAAGCACACGTCTGCAGGTGGGGGATATCTTCAGCATTCGCATCCGCGATATCAATGGTACATACAATGCCATTGATGCGGTCGTGGAAGACGTGCTATCCATCCCTGCCCCGTCCGCTGATATCTCCACGATCTGGGTGAATCTGAAAATGCTGGAACGCATCCGTGGAGCTGAGGGAATGGCGAGCTACTTCGTCCTCGGCAACGATAAATACCGCCGATTGGCTACGAAAGACTTCCGCTATATCGACAAGGATGAGTACTTCGCAGACCTGTATCAGATGCTGGATAATGAAAGGTTTCAACAAGTACTGATGTACGGCTTGCTGATGCTCCTGGTGCTGATCGCGATCTTCGATACTCAGGCTCTGGCAGTGTTCAAACGCTGCCGGGAGATAGGTACCCTGTCAGCACTGGGCTTTACCAAGGCCAGGATCACCTTGCTTTTTACGATTGAAGGAGCTTTGTACAGCCTGTTTGCCATAGTGCTAACGCCTATATTGGGCTTTCCATTGTTCTGGTATTTTGCCACATACGGGTTCCCGATCATTGATGGATACGATGAATTTGCCCTGCCTGGCTTCAGCGAACCCATCAAGTTTATATATCCACTGCATGAGATCGCTATAGTGTTTTTACTAATCATGGTCTTCACTATATTAGTCAGTTGGCTTCCCACCCGGAGAATTGCCCGCATGAGTCCTGTGGATGCCCTGCGGGGGAAGGTGAATTGATATGTTTAAGTTTGTGTTAAAAGGAGTGTTTCGCGATCGTCATCGCTGGCTGTTCCCAGTGCTGATCGTGGTATTTGCAGTTGGGCTAATGGTCTTTGCCTATACCTTTATGGAAGGCTTCAAGACCAGTTATATCCGCCAAAACGCACGCTTTAACAGCGGTCATCTGAAAGTGGTCAGCCGGGCTTATGCCGAAATGCTGGATCTGAAACCTTACGATCTGGCATTGATGGACGTTACCCCCTTGCTGGAAGAGTGGAAAAAGGACTATCCCCAGTTAGATTGGGTGGAGCGGATCAATTTCGGAGCGATCTTGGATGTCCCTGATGAAGAGGGAGATACGCGGGTACAGACCGAAGTCCTGGGTTTCGGGGTGGATCTACTGGGATCTGAAGAAGAACAGAAGCGCCTGCGTCTGGCAGAGGGATTGAGAAACGGCCGCATTCCCGAAAAATCCGGTGAATTGCTCTTGAGTGCTTCAGCCGCCAATAGCATGGGGCTGGAAGTGGGAGATACTGTTACACTGATGAGTTCCACTGTCTTTGGAGCTATGACTCTGCGAAACTTCGTGATTTCTGGTACAGTGGAGTTTGGCGCTTCCAGCCTGGACCGGGGAGCTCTAGTGGCCGATCTGCAGGATATCCGCGAAATGCTGGATATGCAGGACGCAGCGGGGGAAATCCTGGCGTACTTCAAGAATGGTGAGTATAACGTAAGAGCGGCAACTGAGGTAATGAACGGATTTAATGAACGGTATAGTAAAGCTACCGATGAGTTCTCACCCCAGATGTTGCGCCTCAACGATCAGGGAAACATGGGGCCGATACTGAAGATGTTTGATTATAGCAAGCTATGGATGTCCATCGGGTTCATATTTGTGCTCAGCATCGTGCTTTGGAATGCGGGACTGCTAAATGGCATCCGCCGATATGGTGAATTTGGCCTGCGTCTGGCGATTGGAGAAAGTAAGAAGCGCGTCTATCTAGCGCTTACTGCTGAAGCGGCGATTGTAGGGATTGTGGGGGGACTCCTTGGCATTCTCCTGGGTTTGGCAATAAGCTTGTACTTCAATAATATCGGGATGGATATGAGCGCTTACACCCGCAGTTCTGCCATGATGACCGAAAACACTTTATACACCACCATCACAACACAGGCAATCATCCTGAGTTTTCTTCCCGGATTTGTTTCCACCATATTTGGGGCTGCTCTGGCTGGGCTCGCAATCTTCAAACGGGAAACCTCACAACTAACCAAGGAGTTGGAAACATGAAAAGATACCTAATGCTGTCTCTTGTGGGAGCACTTTCAGCGATCATGCTTTTCGCTCAAGTACCTTCCGCAGAGGAGATTATCCGTGCGGTTGACCGCAATATGATCACCAAGAGCTCCAAGATTCGTAGCCGTATGATTGTGCATTCGCGTCGGGCTTCCCGGACTATGGAGATGCTCAGTTATTCTTCAGGGAACGACAAGTCATATAGCGAGTATCTGTCACCTCCCAGGGATAAAGGCACAAAGATGCTCAAACTGGGCGATGATCTCTGGATCTATGATCCTGGTACAGACCGTAGCATCACGATTTCCGGAAACATGCTGAAACAATCTGTAATGGGCAGTGACCTATCCTATGAAGATATGATGGAGGAGACCCATCTACTAGATAGCTACAAAGCTGTGATCAAAGGATCCACCAAGTATGATTCACGCAGTGTATGGATTATCGAACTCACTGCCAAACACGCGGGAGTTACCTATCAAAAACGTAAAGCATACATCGATACGGAGCGCTATGTGTGCTTGTATGAAGAGTGGTACGCGAAGAGCGGCAAGCTGTTGAAAACGGTGAAGGCTTCCGACGTGAAAAGGATAGATGGACGCTGGTATCCCACTCGCTTTGTGTTTAAAGATGAATTGAAACAAGGTAAGGGCACAGAGTACATCATCGATACAATCGAGTTTAATGTGGCCATCCCTGCCTATACCTTTAGCAAGGCAGTACTGAAGAAGTGACGATCATAATTGGCGCGGGACCTGCTGGTTTGGGAGCAGCCCTTGCCCTGAATCGACCAGCTTTGATCCTGGAACGGAACAGCTTTGCCGGCAGGAAACTACTGCTTTCAGGTAGCGGGCAATGCAATGTGACCAATGCTGCAGAGCCGGAGCTATTCCTACAGCGTCTGGGCGACTTCAAGAATTTTCTGAAACCGGCTTTCTACGCTCTCAGTAATCGCGCTCTGATGGATCTGCTCGAAGCTGGCGGGTGTCCGCTCCTTACTCGTGAAGATGGCAAAGCATTCCCCGTCTCCATGCACTCTGCTGAAGTGAGAAACTGTCTGCTGAAGCTGGTACTGGCCAAAGGACACACAGTGGAGTATGGGGTAAAGGTCATCGGGATAATGCACTCCAAAGACGGATTCTCGATCCAGTCTGAGAATGGCAATTCTTATCCTGCCCAGAAGGTAATCCTGGCTGGTGGAGGAGCATCCTATCCAGAAACCGGGAGTGATGCCAGCGCTTATCGTCTGGCCAGGGCTCTGGGACACACTGTTCTGGAGCCGCATCCTGCCCTGGCACCTCTCAAGATCAGTGATTTTGGCTGTTTTAGCACCTGTGCCGGAATTACACTGAAAGGCATCCAGCTAAAGCAGGGTAAAAAGAGCTGCCATGGCGATCTGCTCTTTACTCATCAGGGTTTTAGCGGCCCAGTGATCCTGGATCACTCATATCGGATAAACAAGGGGGATACGGTGTCTCTGGTCTTTGATGCATCGGGTGCTTTCCCATCGCTGCTGGCCCGTTACCCAAAGAAGAAGTTATCCTCGGTATTGCACATGCTGGATCTGCCTCATAGCCTGTGTGCCGCCATATTGAAGCACTTAGGGGTGGCAGATCAGCCTGCCGCAGATCTACGGGCACATGAGCGTAAACATTTGCAACAGTGGTTGCAATGTGCACCTTTCCTGGTTCGGAGCCTGGCCTCATTGGCGGAATCGATGTCGGACTATGGAGGTGTAGCTTTGAAGGAAGTAAAGGCTTCCACGCTGGAATCGCACATAATCCCCGGGCTTTATCCTGTGGGTGAGACCCTGGCTTATTCTTTGCCCACGGGAGGTTTCAGTATACAAATGGCTCTTTCCACAGGATATCTGGCGGGAAAGCATGCAGAATGAAGATTTGGAATACAGACTTTTTTGGTTATCCTGTATGAGATAAGACTCGATGGAGTGTTGATGATTCAGTTACAAACATATACCCTGAAAGCAATGCTAAAGCAGACCGTGGAGCGTCATGGAAACCGTCCAGCGCTTACGATGGTGGATGCCGAACCCATCACCTACCAGCAATTGGATGGTCTGATCGATGATGTGATCGACCTGATGCGCGATCATGGCATCCAAAAGGGAGACCGGGTAGCGATCTTGTCCCAAAACATGCCCAATTGGGGCGTAGCTTATCTGGCGATCACTTCCATGGGCGCCATTGTGGTTCCCATCCTGGTGGATTTTCACCTTAGTGAGATTCTGCAGATCATACGTCACAGCGGAGCCAAAGCAATCTTTGTGTCTGCCTTGCACTACGATAAAGTGGCATATAGCGATCTGGATCCCATGCCCGTAATGTTCAATCTGGAAAGCCTGGAAACGGTGGACCCGAATCTGCCCAAGGACAAAATCACTGAGTTCATTCAAGAACGCAGCATGGCGTTTAAGCGTCTGCGAAACAAGGCAAAAGAAGCTGTTGGCCTGGCCGGAGAACCCCACGAGGACGACCTGGCAGCCATCATCTATACTTCCGGTACCACCGGCAGTTCCAAGGGCGTGATGCTCACACACAGGAACCTCGTGAGGGACGCCTGGCTTACTTTGCATATCCAGGAAGTAAACGAACGAGACCGCCTAATCTCAGTTTTGCCCCTTTCTCATACATACGAATGCACTATCGGATTTATCATCCCGATGATGACCGGTGCCTGTGTATACTATCTGGATAAACCGCCCACGGCGCGAATCCTGATCCCCGCCATGCAAAAGGTCAAGCCCACTATGATCCTCACTGTGCCGCTAATCATCGAAAAGATCTTCAAAATGCAGATCTTCCCACAGCTCACCCGCAATCTACTGATGCGAGAGCTGTACAAATTGCCCCCGATTCGCAAGGCTTTACACACTGTGGCAGGCAAGAAACTGATGAAGACCTTTGGCGGTAAGATCCATTTCTTCGGGATAGGCGGTGCGTTGCTATCGCATGATGTGGAACGTTTCTTATATGAAGCCGGCTTCCCTTATGCCATCGGTTACGGGCTTACCGAGACTTCACCCCTGATCGCGGGTTGCACGCCAGCGGTGGTGAAGTTCAGATCCACTGGTACGGTATTGCCGGAGCTGGATGTTCGCATTGCCAATCCCGATCCGAAAACCAAGATCGGTGAAATCCAGATCAAGGGCCCCACTGTGATGAAGGGTTATTACAAGGACAAGGAGCGCACTGAGCAGGCCTACACTCCAGACGGATACTTTAAGACCGGCGATCTGGGGCTGCTGACCAAGAATAACTACCTTTACATCAAGGGGCGCATCAAGAATGTGATCATCGGTCCCAATGGCGATAACATCTACGCCGAAGAGGTGGAAGCCAAGCTGAATGAAGCGGAAAGCGTATTGGAATCCCTCGTTTATGAAAGCGGGGGAAACATCGTGGCTAGAGTTTTTCTAAATTATGAGATTCTGGACAAGCTGCACGGCATCTCAAAGATGGGGAATACACAGACCGAAAAGTTCATCGAAAGGCACCTTTTGGATCTGCGTGCCCATATCAATGCCAACGTGGCGTCGTTTTCCAAGATTCATAAGATCATCGAGCAGAAAGAACCCTTTGAGAAGACGCCAACTCAAAAGATCAAACGCTTCCTCTATCAATAATTGGAGCACATCATGACCATCGGTAGCATTTTGGAACACCTCGAGCAGTACGCACCCAGGTCATTGG
>JAGOKK010000096.1 GCA_017994635.1 Candidatus Cloacimonadota bacterium
ATGAAGCAGTTTCCGCAGAAGAACCTGCTGGAAAACACATTCGGCTCACCAAAAAAGTTACCGTCAGATTGAAACTTATCGATTTCAATTCTGACCTACAAGCCTTGGCCGAGTACGGCCTGGCCGGTCTGAGACAACATCGCCTGGCTCGCTTAACTCGTCAAGCTTATGATCAAGGTGCGCTTTTAAGCTATGAAGATCTGGCCATGATCTTAAGCTCCAGCCCGGCAACTGTCCGTAGAGATGTATATGCTCTCAACCACAACGGGATGTTCGTTATCACGCGTGGTGCAAAGCTGGACATGGGTCCGGGACTTTCTCATAAAACTACGATCATCGACTATTACTTCAAGGGCTACAGCTTCACTGAGATTGAGCGTATTACAAATCACAGCGAAGTAAGCGTCAAGCGTTATCTTGCTGACTTTGTTCAGGTGGCTGCGTTGTACAAGCAACAATTCAGTGCAAACCAGATCCGCCTGATCGCCCAGAAATCGGATCGCTTGGTTAGAGAATACATTGAGCTCTATAAAACCTATTCATCTAAAGACAATGAGCGGATGGATAACCTGCTTACCCCTCAACTACCTCACCAGGTTGAGGAAAAAAAAACTCAATCTCGATCCGGAGGTAAAAGAAATGATTAAGCCGCTTACCAAGGAACAGGTCCAACTCAAAGTGCAGTGAAATAGACTATAAATCCAATAATCACAGATGGATATGATGCCGATAATCGAAGAATCCATAGCTGGTGATTTCGAGAGTCTCATCATTCATGTTTCTCATGCAACTGGATTCCAAGAGATCCAACCTCCCCTAGTTCAATTTTCCTATAAGTAGCATGTATCCAGAACGACATGGTACTCAGTATACACGAACTGACCATTCTGATCTTCCTGAACAACATTACTCCATGGATCGTTCAATGATCAGGAATAAAGTGGTAATGACTCTGGTAGTTTAGCAGTGCAGCCCGTATCAGCACGAATCCAGTTCATGCCTAATATAGCCAACACTAGAAATAGCATTAGTCTTTTCATATTGACACCCCTTAGTTATTGGTTCTACTGTATAAGTGTCAATTGTGGGAAGATGGGGGTTCTGGAATTGAAGGTTTATGCGTCCAGTAGTACAATGATTTCTTTGAAAGGCCATGGTCCCCTGCATATCTTCATGATTATCTGTATGTTAGCATGAATCAGTTGGATTCTGAGAATTGCCTTCTTTTCTGGATCTCCTGTTGAGATGTGGTTTCTATAATTCGTGATAGAAGCCTTTAGGACTACACATGGTTGCCCTCTCTTAACCTGGACACATCTTGTACTCATCCTGAACACAACCTGAACCCCATTCAGGATGTGTTCAGGAGACCTATGAGTGGAGTTCCAGGTGGGAGAGGGGACACAGACTGGTCTTTTCACTGGATTTGATTATACTATTGACTAAAAAATCAAGCGAGGACATCAATGATGAAAGCAGTATTACTGAGTCTAACCTTGGTGCTGGCGATTTGCCTCCTGCAAGCAAAGAGTCCTGTAAAGACCGTTCCTTCCGTGGATTTGCAGCGTTATCTAGGCAAATGGTATCAGATTGCCTATTTCCCCACCACTTTTCAACCCAATAAAGGCGGGATGGTGACGGCGGAGTATTCGCTGGATAAAAAGGGCAAGATCCGCGTGGTAAACACCAGCTACAAGGACGATGAGGGCAAAGAGGTTCGCGATGTAGCCACTGCCAAAGCCTGGGCAGTGGACAAGAGTAATGCCAGGCTGAAAGTCAAGTTTGTCTGGTTTGCCTCGGGGAACTACTGGATAGTGAAGCTGGACGATAAGAATTACAGCTATTCGGTGGTAAGCGATCCATCGCGGAAGTACCTGTGGATCCTCAGCCGTACACCGGCTATGGACAGAGCTGTATACAACGAGATCAAGGATTTTCTGGTGACAAATGGCTGGAAGCTGGATAAGCTGGCGCTCACCGGGAAGCTGAAGTAGTTTTTGAAAATCTTGCCTGCATGAGCATACTGAAGCAGCAAGGGCAGAGGATGCTTGACAAAAAGTGGGCTTTTCATTTTGCTGCAGTGACGATAAAGAATTGGGAGTACATAATTGATGGAAACGATGTTTTCTTCCATCCTCCAGTTTCAGTTAACGCAAGTAATAATGATCCTGATCGGCCTGGTGCTGATCTGGCTTGCAATAGCTAAAAAGTATGAGCCTGCCCTGCTGTTGCCGATAGGTTTTGGCACCGTGATGACCAATATCCCGATGTCAGCGGCCATCGGTGAGCACGGACCATTGTCCATTATCTTCAATTTTGGGATCAGCACGGAGCTTTTCCCGCTGTTGATCTTCATTGCCATTGGTGCGATGATAGATTTTACCCCGCTCTTGAAGAATCCCTTTATGTTGCTCTTCGGCGCGGCAGCCCAATTTGGAATCTTTGTGACCATCGTGATCGCTGCTGCCTGGGGTTTTCCGATCAAGGAAGCGGCATCCATCGGCATAATCGGTGCGGCAGACGGACCCACTTCGATCTTTGTAGCCAATCGCTTTGCTCCCAATCTGCTGGGTCCGATCTCCGTGGCGGCATATTCCTATATGGCTCTGGTGCCCATCATCCAGCCTCCAGTGATTCGAGCTCTGACCACGAAGAAAGAACGGATGATCCGGATGGATTATCATAGCGGGGATGTATCCCGCATCGTCAAGATCGTTTTCCCGATTGCCATCACCATCGTGGCTGGGATCTTTGTTCCGGCGTCTTTGCCCCTGATCGGATTTTTGATGTTCGGCAATCTGCTCAGAGAATGTGGTGTGCTGGAAAGCCTCTCCAAGTCAGCGCAAAATGAGCTGGGTAATATCGTTACCATCCTGCTCGGCATCGCCATTGCCAGTAAGATGGAAGGGCAGTATTTTCTGCGTCCGCAGACCCTTTTGATCCTGGTTTTGGGCTTGGTGGCCTTCATCTTTGATACTGCCGGGGGAGTGCTCTTTGCCAAAGCGATGAATCTGGTGCGCAAAGAAAAGGTAAATCCGATGATCGGTGCCTGCGGGATTTCAGCGTTTCCGATGAGCGCGCGGGTGATCCATCAGATGGGTCAAAAAGAGGATCCCTTCAATTTCCTGCTAATGCCGGCAGTGAGCGTAAATGTCGGCGGACAGATAGGTTCTGTGATCGCCGGCGGATTGATCCTGGCGCTTCTGGCATAAAGAGGACACATGACCAAGGAACTCAGCGAATTGCTATTGCTGGCGCGCAAGGCAGCCCAAGAGGCTTACGCGCCTTACTCTGGATACAAGGTGGGTGCTGCATTGAAATGTGCTGATGGCAGCATTTATACAGGATGCAACGTGGAAAATGCCTCGTTTTCCCTCACAATCTGCGCGGAACGCAACGCCGTTTTCAAGGCAGTGAGCGAAGGGAAAAGGGATTTTACTGCCATCGCCATCTATGTGGACAGCGATAAGAGCTTCCCACCCTGCGGAGCCTGCCGGCAGGTGATCAGCGAATTTGCTCCCCGCATACCCGTAATTTACGCGAATAGGGATGAAACTGTAGAAAGCACTCTGGATTTGCTATTACCGGGTGCCTTCCGTCTATGAGCCAGTACCCCCAATTGCTTCAATGCCGCATTTGTCCTCGTGATTGTGGGGTGAACCGCTATGAACAGAGGGGATTCTGCGGTGCCAGCGCCTCGGTGGCGATCAATCTTTATCAGCTCCATTTTGGCGAAGAGCCGCCCATTTCCGGTACTGGGGGAAGCGGGACTATCTTTTTCAGTCATTGCAGTTTAAAATGCGTCTTTTGCCAGAACTATGCCATCAGTTGCCAGGGATTTGGCAGTTCACTCGGGGAAGATAGTGTGATCCAGATCATGCTGGATCTGCAAAAACAAGGCGCACACAATATCAATCTGGTTACGCCAACCCATTATACGCCGCAGCTGAGAGTGATCATCGCCTCTGCCAGAGCCCAGGGGCTGAAGATTCCCCTGCTTTGGAACAGTAGTGCCTATGAAAAAGTGGAGACCTTGAAGAGCCTGAATCAATTGGTGGATATTTATCTACCGGATTTGAAATACAGCCATGGCGTGTATGCCAAAAAGTACTCGCACGCAGCGGACTACCCCGAGGTGGCGCTGGATGCCATCAGGGAAATGTACTCCCAAGTGGGGCCTCTTTCTGTGGACGCTGATGGCATAGCCCAAAAGGGCGTGCTGGTAAGGCTTTTGGTATTGCCCCAGGGACTTTCTGGAACTGAACACAATCTACGCAGACTGGCGGATGAGATCGGAACAGAGGTACCAGTAAGCCTGATGGGGCAATACTATCCTGCTGGGGATGCCGGGCAGCATTCAGAGCTCGGACGCGGCATTAGCAGAGACGAGTATCAAAAAGTTCTTGACACAGCGAACGAACTGGGTTTTTCGAACGTATATGTACAAGAGATTTCCAGCAACGATTTTTGGACCCCCAAATTTCACAAGGAGCAGCAAGATTGAAACTCTCTGTCTGTATCATAGGAGTTTTGCCATGAAACGATTTATCTTGGCGCTGCTAGTAGCGCTTTTCATGATGTCACTGAGTGCGGATCTGAGTATCCGCATTGCCAATGACCAGACCCGCTACAGCCTTCATGAAACCAGCTTTGATGGTGCCTCTTATGTGGAGATAGGAGATATGCATCCGATCTTTAAAAGCATCTGCAAACAGGACAGAACGGATCACAGGCTCTATCTTCACATGTATGGCGAGACCTTCATCTTTATGGAGGGTAGCCCATATTACAATTTCAAGCTGGATGCATTCAATATGCACTACCCATTAGTGCGCCAGGCAGACAAGTACTATCTTCCCAGTGGGTTCTTAAGTGAAAACCTGCCTTTGCACTTTGTCCGGGACATGAAGTACAGCTCGGGTAAGCTGGAGCTTAGCAAGCCGATCAACCGTAACGTACTGACCATTGTCCTCGATCCCGGCCATGGGGGCAAAGATCCCGGCGCGGTGGGTCGCAAACTGAAAGCCCGAGAAAAGGACGTGAACCTGGGAGTGGCGCTAAAGCTGAAGAAGCTGCTGGAAAAGGAATTGGGGTTGAACGTGTTAATGACCCGCGATGATGACAGATTTGTATCTTTGAATGACCGGACAAAATACGCGAACGATGCCAATGCCGATCTATTTGTGAGCATCCATACCAATGCATCCAAGGATTCCAAGGCAAGGGGCACCGAGACTTACTACCTGTCTACCGCCATGACTTCCGATGCCAGAGCTGTGGAAGCCCTGGAAAACCAGGTGGTAGACCTCTATGAAGGCGGGGCAACCGCACGCAGCAAGTATGACGATCTGGGCTTCATCCTTAGCGATCTCAGCCAGACCGAGCATCTGGAAAGTAGCAACAACCTGGCCGGCAATATCCAGCAAAATCTGATCGCTGGGGCCGGTTCTTATGACCGGGGGGTAAAGCAGGCCAATTTCTATGTGTTACGAGGCGCTTTTATGCCCTCTGTGCTGATTGAACTGGGCTTCATCTCCAATCCGGATGAGGAATTGCTGCTCACCAATCCCGAGTATCAAGACCGTCTGGCCCAGACCATATTCGAAGGCATCAAACGCTTTAAGTACCGCTACGACAGGATTCGCAATACATGACGAAAAAGAACACAAAGTGCCCCAGTCATGCTCATCAGACCACCATTACCCGGTACCCTGATCAATCCATGATCAAAGATGATGATGCTGCCATCGCCAAGAACGCTTTCATATCCAATATCAGCCACGAGATCCGTACCCCGATGAATGCCATCATGGGCTTTGGACAAATGCTGAAAAGTACGGAGCTGAACAGCAAACAACATGATTATGTGGACGTGATAATGGACAGCGGAAAAAAGCTTTTGGTTCTGATAAACAACCTGCTTGATCTCTCAAATCTCCAGCTGGGTAAAACCACTCTGCACCCCGTGGATTGCAACCTGGAACTGATGGTAACCAAGGTCTGGAATCACTACCGTCCACTAATAGCCGCGAAGAATCTGAAACCGGTGCTGGAGTGCTCGCCCCACATGCCCCTCATCAGAGTAGATTGCGAAAAAGTGGAACGCGTGCTTAGCTTCATTTTATCAAACGCGCTGAAGTTTACTCATCAGGGCTGCATTACTTTGAGAATCTTGCTGAATGAGCTTTCTCCCGGTCATGCTGATCTGCAGATCGAAGTGGAAGATACGGGCTGCGGCATCGAAGCTGCTCGCCTGGAATCGATATTTAACGCTTTTGAACAGGCTGACAACAGCTTCACCCGGGCATACCCTGGCTTGGGACTGGGTCTGAGCCTGTCCAGCCGACTGGTGGAACTCCTTGGCGGTCAGATAGGTGCCGCGTCCACTCCCGGCAAGGGGAGTTGCTTCTCCTTCAAAATACCGGTGGATACTTACTGATATGTCCCTGGTGATAGCCTCAGTTTCCGACAATAGTCTCGCCGCCGAAGCTGGGATCAAAAACGGAGAAGAACTCATCAAGATCAATGGGCTGGAAGTACGCGATTTCTTGGATCTGGAGTACCTGAGCTCGGATTATCACTTGAGGCTGAGAGTTAAGAATGCTCTAGGAAGAGTGAGGACGGTGCACATCTATCGGGAAACAGCAAGACCACTGGGCATCGAACCTGTAGCCTACCGACATCGTAACTGCAAGAATCACTGCATCTTCTGCTTTATCGATCAAATGCCAAAGAAACTGCGCGGGACGCTGTATCACAAAGATGATGACTTTCTCTTCTCTTTCGTTTTTGGCAATTACATTACGCTGACAAACCTGAGTGACACCGATTATAAGAGGATTTTTAGCCAGCATATCAGTCCGCTGTATATTTCGCTACACACCACGGATCCGGAGCTGCGGCAGAGAATGATGCGCTCGCATAGTCCCATCCATCCGCTGAAGCAACTGAGGCTCCTGGCCCGGCACGATATCGAGTATCACCTGCAAATCGTCTGCGTGCCCGGTTACAATGATGGGGACGCCCTAAAGCAAAGCGTCTCAGACATCCTGGAGAGTGATCTGCCTGCGCTATCGATCGGGATTGTCCCGGTGGGTCTCACCATGTACCGTGAAGGTTTGTGCCATTTAGAGCCTTTTGACAAGATAAAAGCAACCAAATGCCTGGATCTCATTGATGAACTGAGGAATAAATACCACTCGGACATAGTGTATCCTGCCGATGAGCTGTTTGTGCTGGCGGAAAGGGAGATCCCTTCTCCAGATTATTATCAGGACTATCCTCAGTTGGAAAACGGGATCGGGATGCTAAGGATGACCGCCGAAAACTACCAGAGATATAAACGTGGACTGCTGAAAACCTTGCGAAGCAGGCCTGGTATGAACTACCGCCTCTACTGTTCCAGGAGTGCATACTCTATGATGCGGGACATCGCCAGGGAT
>JAGOKK010000097.1 GCA_017994635.1 Candidatus Cloacimonadota bacterium
CCTTCAGCGGTAAACAGAGAGATCTACGTGATTGGCGAAGTGAACCAGGAAGGTCACTACTTCTATCAAGAGAATATGACTTTAATGCAGAGCATTTCTTTCGCGCAGGGCTTTAAAAGCACCGCAAGCTCCGCAGTGTACATCATCCGGGGTAGCTTGAACCATCCCAGGCTTTTCAAGATCAATACCAAGGATATCCTCAAAGCCAAAGTGCGGGATTTCCGCCTCAAACCCACAGATATTGTCTTTGTGCCGAAGCACCCGATTGCCAAATGGAACCAGGTAGTGAATTACGCACTGCCCAGTCTGCAAGCGGTTCAATCTGCTTACATGCTAAACGAGATGTACAAGGATTTGAACGGTAGATAACGCGGTGACTGAGTCGTTATCAGAGCTCAAATACATCGTTTTTTTTGCCACTCTGCTCATCGGAGTACCCCTGGGCTATTTTGCATCGCTAAAATTCCCCATAGTCGAGCGCGTGATATTTTTCTTCATGATTTTCTTCACTGTACGCATGGAGGACATCAATTTCGTGTCCCGTGAGACCCTTCGTCTCACATCCCGTGGTTTTGAGATAGGGATGGTGGATATTGCCACGCTCATCATTTTCTTTCTGGTGATGAAGCGAAGAAATCAATTTCGCATCCAGAGACCACCCGGAAGCTGGATATATCTCCTGTACTTCTTCTTTTCAGCAGTCTCCATAGTGAATTCCTCCATACCTCTTTACTCCTATTTTGAGCTATGGAAGATGCTGCGGATGTACATGTATTTCTATGTGGTGTACAATTACATCAATAGCTTTGAGCAATTCAATGACATCCTGTGGAGCATTGCCCTCATCACCATCTACATATTTCTGGAAGTAATGGACCAAAAGTACATCCAAGGTCGTTTCCAGTCCTATGGTCCCTTCCCTCATCAGAACTCATTGGTGATGTATAGCATCATTATTGGTGCTATTCTTTTCGCCTACATACTGAACAAAAAAGATGTCAGTAATATCCGGTTTTCCTTTTGGATACTGATGTTTGCCATGGTTTCTGTAAACGTGATATCCACTCTTTCCCGAGCCGGTTTGGTGCTTTATGCTTTTTCCACAGTCACAGTGTTGGCTTTGTCTTTCCTGTGGGGTTTTTCCACCAAAAAGATTCTCATTACCATCGTCTTATTCATGGTTTCCATGGCTATCCTGGCTAAGGCTTGGAATTCAATCACCGAACGCTTTGAGACCGCTCCGGCGGCCTCGGCGAACGTAAGGAAGATGCTCGCTACAGCCGCCATCAACATGGTAAAGGATAAACCCATGGGAATCGGGTTGAACAATTTCGGAGTGAAAATCAATCCCCCATGGCCATATGGCAGCCATATTCCAATGAATAATCCCGAGGACGAAACAGAGCAAAACGGATTGGTGGAGACCATCTACCTGATGATCGCCGCAGAATGCGGTTGGCATACTTTGGGAGTTTTCCTGCTTTTCATCTTCTATTTTTATTTCCTGAATCTCCGAAATATGCTCCGGTACAGAGGAACAGACTATCAATTCTTATGCATTGGATTATCGGGAGGCTTACTGGGCATTTATCTGGAGTCCACTCTGGAGTGGGTATTAAAACAAACCAACAACTTTTACCAATTGATGTTGATGTTTGCCCTTATTGCTGTGATGAGAAAGCTGGATATCCGCTTTAGAAAGCTGAATCTCCAGATACCACGCAATGCCACCACCAAAGAGCGAATTGCGCAACATAGGATGCTGAATCATGCCTGATAAACCCAAAAGAGATAACACCATCGGCGCAAAGGGAATCACAGAATCACTCTCCCATAAACAGCGCAAGGAACTGATGGGTCTGATGAAGCGTATGCTTCCCCCCGTCCCGTCGCTCGGCATCATAGATATCCGGTTTTCTTTCTGGTTTATCCGTAACTGGTATATTGTGCTAATCTTTGGAAAGGACACCCGCAATCAGTTCAAGTCCCAGGACAAGGGAGATATGAATGCGGGACTCACCACAGTTGCCAAAGCCTTCACATATATCTTCATGTCGCTGCTAACCATCATCCTACTATTGTACACTCTCTATCTCATCAAGACTTTTCTGGGCATAGATATCTTCCCCGATGCTCATTTCAAAGACATCATCCGCAACCTTTTCTCTCGCCTAAGATGAAGGTTCTTTGCATATCAAACTATTATCCGCCTTACTTTGAGGGTGGGTATGAGTTATCTGTGCAAGAAAGCATGGATTACTTGAGATCCAGAGGTCACGAGATACATGTGCTCTGCGGCCATAAAGGATTTCCCAAAGCTCACACCATATATCCGGATTTTTCGACCCCTGAGGTTCATAGATACCTGCAATACATTGATTACATTCACGCTTCTGCATTAAATAAACACCTTACAGAAGTCCACAATTATCGGACTTGTCTTAGAGCTTGCAAGATCATCAATCCTGATATCGTCTATTTCGGTAATCAAAAAGCCATCTCTCTAGCTCCAGTACTGGCGGTTCAAAAATTGAATATACCGCGGGTATTTGACATGGGAGACGACTGGATGAAGCCTTACTATGGCCCTGGGGTCAAAAAGGCGTTGTACCGCTGGATTAAAAGCACTCTCCCATGCTTTGTAGGAGGCACAGTACACCTCTCTCCGGTTATTTCTGTATCTCACTGGCTTGCCGAAGATCTGAAAACTTTATATGGCGCGGATGATGTTCATGTAGTACCCCGCGCTGTAAAACTGGCAACTTCGCCACCCAAACCCTTTACTCACCCCATCAAATTCCTGTTTGCCGGGAGAATCGAACCACAAAAGGGCTTGCATCTTCTCATTGAGGCTGCAAGGATTGTGATGGAATCACATCCTGATTTCTGTGTGGATGTATATGGAGACGGTGATCCCGAGTATTTTGATGAATGCAGGCGATTGATCAGAGACCATCTTTTGAATGATGTCTTTCATTTCAAAGGATTCAAAGCGTCTTTGAGGGAATTACTACCCAGTTATCATGTGATGATCATGCCGACCATGATGAAAGAACCCTTTGGACGGGTTGTAATCGAAGCCATGGCAGCCGGTTTGATCGTGATCGCCACAAACGCATATGGCCCTGCTGAAATAATAGATAATGGCAAGGATTCTTTGCTCTTCGAAAGAGGAAATCCCCAGGCTATGGCTCAATGCATCATCGAGTTACTCAATTCACCGCTTCACAATATGGAAGATATGCGGAATCAGGCAATGAAAAAGATCGCAACACATTACGAAATATCACTTGTCAAAAATGAAGTGGAAATTATCATGGAAAACCAGATTACAAAAGCTAAAATGAGGTTCGTATGAGAACGAAACATACCGTAATGACATCGCTGTATATGTTCCTGGGCATCTTTATCCTGTGTTCATGCGCTCCCAATGCCCGTAGAGTGGAAATGGAACAGCGAGGCATGTTTTCTCAAAAAATGAAGATAAGCACCCTGCCCACCAGCGCTACCATCTATATAAACGAAGAAGAGATAGGCACCAGCCCTCTCACCTACAAGATCAGTCATGAAGATAACCGCATGTTGAATATCAGAGCGGTACCCCTTTATCCCAATCAATACACTCAAAACATATTTCTGATGGTGCCTCCCATTCCCAAAACCATGACTATTTACATGAATCATTATCCCGAAGACTACGACCGCAACAAGGAAAAAGAGTTTACCCCACCTGAAAAACCACAACCGCAAGTGATTGTAGAAAGCCGGGTCGATACCGTCTATGTAGATAAACCTATCCTGGAATCAGTGATCCTGAACCTGCCTGTAGTCTATTTTGATACAGACAAATATGACCTTAGAGCCTCAGACATCACCAAACTGAATGAACTGGTAAAGACCCTGAATCTGTATAGCGATTACAGCCTTGATATCCTCGGTTTTGCCGATTCCCGCGCTTCTGAGAAGCATAATCTTGAGCTCTCACTAAATCGTGCGAAAACCGTCCGTGATTACTTGTTGGCATCCGGTATCGATGAATCCCGTCTCGCTATCTTCGGGCACGGTAAGGTAGCAAAAGTAAGCGTCGAGGGAGTTGAAGCAGACCTGGCAGAAAGCAGAAAAGTGATGTTCATTCTCAAAGAACGATTATAGTATCTCCCACATGAATCAGGCACAACATCCGGGTCTGCGAAAGCGTGTGTTGATCAACACCGTTTCGAATTACGGCAAGATGCTGATCGGCATCTTCGTCACCGTCTTTCTCACTCGAATCCTCTTTTTAGGCTTAAGCCGCGAAGAATATGGCTTCTGGGCTCTGTTATGGTCCATTTTCGGGTACTCTTTGCTGCTTGATTTTGGCTTTGGTACTGCGGTACAAAAACATACATCGGAGTGTTCAGTAACCAGAGATTGGGATAAATTCAACAGAGTGGTCAGCACCGTTTTCTTCAATTACCTGCTCTTTGCAGTACTCATCTTCCTTTTCGCCCTATTATTGAGCTCTCGGATCGGCAGCTTTTTTTCAATCGCAGAAGAAAACCTGGTTTACTTTCGCAGTGTTTTTGTCCTTTTCGGGCTGGGCTCAGCCCTGTGTTTCCCCTTCGGATTCTTCGCAGAAATCCTGCGAGGACTCCAAAAGATGCACACCCGGAACATCATCCAAGTCAGCTTCATCGTGCTGAACTTCATCGGAATGGCCATCATGATTCATCTGAAGCTGAATCTGTGGGGAATGGTATTTGTGGCTCTGGGCAGCAATTTGGCTTCCTCGCTTACCATGATGGTGGTTGTACATAGATACATCCCAGCTTTCCATCTCAGCATAAAACACTATGATGTAAAACTCCTTCGCTCTGTAATGGGTTTCTCGCTCTTTGCTTACCTCATCACTTTCACAAACATCATCATTCAAAAAACTGACCAACTTGTGATCTCGATTTTTGGTTCAGTGGCCATGGTGGCTGTGTATCAAGTATCTATTCGTCTAGCCGAAACTTTCAATAGGTTTTCAGCCCAGTTTCTTGACAATCTGGGTCCCATAACGGCCACTCTCTTTACTGCCGGCGACAAACCCAAAATGACCGAAATGATGCTTCAATCCAACCGCTTGATGGGAATCATTTCTTCCTTGATCCTGGTTCCGATCCTGATGTATGTAAAACCATTATTGAGTATCTGGCTGAATCTGGATCATACAGCCGGCGCAATTTGCGCGATAATCCTGCTGATATCGATGTATATCCTTTTATTCTTCCGCTCACCATCAGTGGCAGTAATGCTAATGGCAGATGAACACAAGGTTCTGGCCTTGGTGGCGGTCATCGAAGCGATTGCGAATCTCGTCCTGAGTATAGGATTGATTCATCTCATTCCGCGTATGATCGCTTTTCAAAGCATTCCAGATGCGGCAATGATTGGTGTCGCGATCGGCACTCTGATCCCCAATCTGCTGCTGGCCTTTATCTTTAACGTCCCCAAAGCCTGCCGTTTCGCTGGAATCACTATTGGTCACTATTTTAAGGAAGTAATAAATCGGACGCTGGTCGTCACGATACTCAGCCTTGCTTTTGCCTTCATTCTGTACTCACTTCTTTACCCCTCCAGCCTGCTCCTGGTCTTAGCCTACAGCGCTCTGAGCGTACTAGTGTACCTGCTACTCACCTTCTTCATTGGATTACGACCTGATGAACGATGCCATTTGATCGGACTTCTCAAAGGTACGCACAGTCTGTAGAGAGGGATCTGAACCAAGATGGATCTTGGTTTTGAACCATTGAAGTTGAGTGTAAAAGGTTAGCAGCCAGGATTCTCGTTCAGTATTAGTTATGGCAAACCATATTTACCAGGCTCACTTCATGGGGTCAGGTTCACCCTCTCCCTTTCATTCCCCCGCCGTTCAATATCTTCTTTACCGCTGCCCCCTTGACAGCAGGAATCACTTCCTGATCTGACTCTTATCAAGTCTTAATTGTTCAGGCTTGATAGCCGCAAGACGGGGAATTCGTTTCCGCCCTCAAGGGGGGATGACTCTTCACCCGGAAGCGTAGCCCGTATATCATAGAAAGGTATTCTTGGGATCCTGATTTTACGAGGTCCCAGGAATGCCTAGTATGAATATGGAGCAACATCATGAAAGCAACAGTCAAGCACGGCATTATCGGCTTTTCGGGCAAACTGGACGGAGCGATCTATTACTATCATCCCGGCCTCAAGCGCACCCTCATGCGCCGCGCTCCAAAGATGCCCATCCAGCCGCAGAACAACGAGTTTCGAGAGATTTCAAGACAGATCAAGTTCATCAATCCAAGCCCTTCCTATCGTAATGACTTTCGGATCTATCTCAGTGGTCTTAGAGATCAGAACAGCAGCGTCTGTGTACCTTCCTGGTATTGTCTCTTTGTGAAGATGCTTTGGGCAATGCAAGCTAAGTACCCCGAACAAGTTGATCTGAAGACTATCACCCGCGAGCAGTGCCTGCAATTACCCTGTAGATCCGTGAAAGCCGCGATTGAAGACGGGCTGCTTGCAGCCATCCCCGGTTATCTGTATCTGGACAGCGACATTTGAAGATTCCCTTCTTATGGCGATATTGATGGCAGATCTGCTATGTATCAGAGTTGATTCTACAATATGGCAATGAGCGTGGTAGGCCTACTTCAAAGTGGGGATCAGCACCCAATACGTAAACAAGGCGTCCGAAGACGCCTTGTTACATATATGTTTCGTACGATCGACAGCACAGTACGACCTGGTATCGATCGCCCAAATATGGTGTAAGGGTTATTTCACAATCACGAATTCGATGCGGCGGTTTTCCGCTCTGCCGGCTTCAGTATTGTTGTCAGCGATAGGTTTGGCGGGACCAAAGCCTTTTGTAGCAATGCGTTCAGCAGCAATGTCCTTGCTCACAAGGTATGTTTTAACGGATTCCGCGCGTTGCAGCGAGAGGCGATTGTTCAATTCCAGGCTGCCGGTGTTATCGGTATGTCCGTGAATTTCCACATTTACCTTGGGGCTGTTTATCATAGCCTTGGCCACGTCGTCCAGGATCATTTGAGCTTCATTGGTCAGCTTGGCACTACCGACTTCGAACTGCACCCCACTGAGAGTAAAATTCTGTTCCATGCTGATCTTATTGCGCAGCAGACGGCTGTGAAGCTCGGAAGCAACCTTCTTGGACGTCATTTTAGCTTCTTTCCCACCGAAAGTGTAACCAATGCCGAGGAATGGCATAAGATACGATTCTGATACATTCTTCTCCACGAGGTCAAGCTTGTCAGAATTGGCAAAAACATACTGCGCACCCAGATCAAGATTGACATTCCACTTACTGAGCAGTGATACACCCAAAGCAGCGGTAGGAGCGCTAAGGC
>JAGOKK010000098.1:0-2588 GCA_017994635.1 Candidatus Cloacimonadota bacterium
AGCGTGCGCCACGAAGCGTTGTCTGGGAAGTTGGTGTAAATCCAACCCGTCCAATTGTCCGTTCGGACGGAAGCGAAGAAGATGGCTGTAGCCGTAAGGTGTAAGTCAAAGCTCTTCATAGCGGTAAGTAAGCCGTAACGAAAGTGAACAGGGTTAGCCTCGTTAGACCAATGCAGTCGGCCAGTCTGTGCTGAACGATGAAGCCTGTAGTTTGGTTGGAAGCAACGGTCAAATGCACAACCAAAGACTGCCGGGGTTGCAACTGACGGCGTGTTTACAAACGCTCAGATGATGAACGTGGGAGATCCTATACATCAGGGCTGGTGACCTCAAACCGGTTTCTATAAGCGAAGCGAAGTGAGACTGGGGTGTACAGGAAGTCGGAGATGCCCATATTAGTGAAGATGGATGAGACAACATAACTCATCCGGAGCGAAGGGGCATTGCTTCAAAGAAACCTAAGATGAAAAGGAGTAGATTGTGATTGATGTAAGCCATCTCGCAAGCAAACCTCGGTCTCAACGTACAGACGAGGAAAGAGTGCGCCTCTTTCAAACGAGGTTATATTGTAAAGCCAAGCAGGATAAAACCTTCAGGTTTTACGTTTTGTATGACAAGCTAAACTTGGGCTATATGCTCCGGGAAGCTTGGAAGAGTGTGAAAGCAAACAAGGGAGTAGCCGGTTACGATGGCATGAAGATTTCCGATGTGGAGAGCTACGGAGTGGATCAGTACTTAGCTGAGATTGCCGCAGAAATCCAAGCGGAGAGCTACAAGCCCGAGCCGGTGATCAGGGTTTATATCCCGAAAGCCAATGGCAAGATGAGACCTTTGGGTATCCCTACAGTCAAGGACCGCATCGTACAAATGTGCTGCAAAATGGTAATCGAGCCGATCTTTGAAGCCGATTTTGAGAACAGCTCATACGGTTTCAGACCCAAACGCTCGGCCAAGGATGCAGTGCGTGAGATACGCAGGAGCGTGGATAAGGAGCGCATGCGCCAAGTCTATGATGCAGACCTGAGCGGGTTCTTTGACAACATCCCGCATGAGAAGCTGATGTTTCTGGTAACCCAGCGCATCATCGACCAGCGGATCCTGAAGCTGATCAGGATGTGGCTGAAAGCCCCCATCTTTGAAGAGAATCGGCTGAAGAAGAGTAAAAAGGGAACACCGCAAGGGGGAGTAATCTCGCCGCTTTTGGCAAATATCTACCTGCACCTGGTGGATAAGGCAGTGAACAGGAAAGAAGGACAGTTCTTTAAATACGGAGTAAGAATCGTGCGCTATGCCGATGATTTCATCCTGATGGGGAAGAAGATACCAAGCCATTGTATCAGCTACCTTCAGGACATGCTGAAACGCATGGAACTGGAGCTAAACGAAGACAAGACCAAGCTGATCAATGTAATGGAAGAATCCTTTGACTTCCTGGGCTTCACTTTCAGATATGACCAGAGTCTCTATAAGAAAAACTATAGATTTCTGAACATCGTACCCAGAAAGAAAAGCTGCACTACCCTCCACCTCAAGATTCGGGAATATCTAAGCCACAATAGGCACAAGAATCCCTACGAACTGGCTCAAGGACTGAACCCGATTATCAGAGGATGGATAAACTATTATACCATCCCCAATGTGAGCTACCCTTTGCAGGCAAAGCGCAGATTGAGCTTTAACCTGAACTACACGCTCTACAAATACTATAAACGCAAAAGTCAGCGAGAGTGTAAGCGGATGAAACCAAGTCCACTACAAATCATGATCGACAGGTATAAACTTGTTGACCCGATCAAATATGCTCCCAGCTAAAGCCTGTGAACGCTTGCAACGAACTTTGTCGGTAAGCCGTGTGCGGGAAAACCGCATGCACGGTTTGATGAGGGGGGCAGGATAATACCTGCCTCTACTCTACCCACGGTGATTGTTAATTTTACTACTATTTCTAAGGGCTGAAGGACTCATGCAAAAAACAGCACTATAACTAACTGCGCATTATTCCTTTGCGGATATAAATAGTATGCTAAAGCTTGATGAGATAAGCTGCAATAAACTACAGTTCAACCAATGAACCATGCAATAAGAGGCATGAAATGTGTTTCATCTTTCCACCATTTCACTTTTTCACTTCTGACACCTGACACCTGAAACCTGTTGCCTTACTCGGCTTTCAGCTCTCTGGTCATCAGTTCTTTGATGGCTACAAGGGGTTCTTTGTCTTCATAAAGGATTTTGTAAACCTGAGTAGTGATTGGCATTTCCACCTGAAGTTTGGTAGCCAATTGGTGCACGCTGCGGGTGGTGGCCACGCCTTCGGCCACCATGTGCATTTCTGCCAGGATGTCTTTCAGCTTGCGGCCTTTGCCTATTTCATAGCCTACAAAGCGGTTACGGCTATGCGCTGAAGTGGCGGTGGTGATCAGATCGCCGATTCCCGAAAGGCCCAAAAAGGTATCAGGATTGGCTTTCATGGCGCTGCCCAGGCGGCTTATTTCCACGATGCCGCGGGTTAAGAGAGCACCAATGGTATTATCGCCAAAGCCAAGACCGGCGATGATTCCGGCAGCGATGGCGATGATATTCTTCAC
>JAGOKK010000098.1:2688-7122 GCA_017994635.1 Candidatus Cloacimonadota bacterium
AGAGCCAAACCCCAGCCACCACCGCCAATGATGGCAATGCGCATGCTCAGGATTTATTGCGGGGATGTAGTTTCAGATCGCAGATCAGGCCCAGATCGTCATCATCCAGATCGATATCATCGTCCTGAGGCTCATCAGCATCGGCCATCCAGTCGGGGCAAAAGAGCAGATCTTCCTCATAGTCATAGCCATCCACATTATCCAGGCCATAACGCTGCAGGGTTTCCTGCTCCCAAAAAGAATAGTAAACCGTGCCGTCATTCACGCCCCAAACGAGAACGGGAGTCCGGTAATGGCGAATATCTACTTTATGGTTTTCCACCAGATCGAGGAATTCCTTGATCTTCTTGGAGCTAAGTTCTTCACGGTATTGCATACGCACCTCTTAAAAATTATAGCGGAGCGTGGTGCTTAGCCGGTTTTCACTGAATTCCTTCAGCCGTAGCACCTCGCTGCTGCTGGATTCTACATTTCTGAAGATGTGGGTATAGTCAAGCGATAAATTCCAGGTGGGGGAGAAGCGAAAGCCGAAACCCGTGGAAAGATTGTAGATATAATCTGCGCGGGCATTATATAAGTTTCCGGTGCCCTGAAAATAACGCTGCTCATAATTGATGCCCAGATAGGGCTGCCAGGTGGTGGTGCCGGTATCGGATAAAGGCATCCGCTGCAGGGTTAGCTTGGCTTTGTAGATATTGCTGTCGTAAGAGGAATCGTCCTCGCCGGCGGGAGTGTCGTTATCAAATTCTTTGTATCCGTAGGCAGCATCCAGAGTGAAAATGGGGAAACGATAGGCTGCTCCCAGTTCGTAGGTACTGGCGCGACCATCGGCTTCGGTGAAAAACTCGTTGTAATAAAGATCCTGAAGGCTAAGCCTGCCTTTCACACTGAGGGATTTGAGGGGATGATAGCTACCGCTGAGATCATACTGGTTACGACTGTAGCTGTATTTTTCCAGGTCATCCGTGCCATCGCTGTCATTAAAATGCCGGTAATAGATATAGGGGCTGTAGGTGTATTTCATGTCCAGATCCCAATAATAGCGGTCGATACTAAGCGCAGCATAGGCATCGCGGCGATATTTATCGCTGTTACTGATGTTCTGAGCTATGCTGCCACCCAGCTTGGGAGTGAATTTCCACCAACGGTAGGAGATCGGATAGCCAAGTTCCACGCGGGCATTTAAGGAAGCATCATCGGAGGTTTCCACATAGGCGAGAGTGGAGCTGTCCCGGTCGAAACGTCCCATATCATAATCAGAGAGCTGAAAGACGTTATCGGTGTAGCCAGCATTGAGCGTGGCAAAGCCAGTGAGCTGGGCATTTAGCAAGATCGGAAAGGCCATGGCCAGGCAAAAGATCATGATGATGGGGCGAAAATAGCGCACTCTGCGATTGATGCGGCGATGAATCACGCCCCGGGGTGCCTTGGCTGCAATCATGGTCTCTGAGGTTTTTAGGGAGCTATTTGGCTCTTCCAGAATCATTTTATCGGTACTGCTGGTGAATACCGGTTCTTCAGAGCTGCTTGGAATATTTCTGTCTGTCATCCCTGCTCCGGGTTACTTCTTTTTCACGAGAACCGGCTTACCGATAAAGAGGTGATCAGAGAGCGGCCTTAGCTCATAATCGCTGCTGCCGTGATTTTGGGGCAGATCGATCTTGATCCCGATTCCCAGGTTTTTGATGCCTTGCACCTGATATTTGGTGGTGCGCTTGATGGAAAATTCGATGGTATCCACAAGGCTGCCATTGTGGAATACTCCCAGCTTGGGAATGGATCTGTCCAGCAACCGGGGACGAACATAAACCACGGCGTTGCGGCCATTATTCAAGCTAAACTTCAGTGGGGAAGAGGGAAGCATGCTGAAATATTCGCTGCTATTGCCATTATGCTGCATCGTAAGGGCTCCGCCATGAGCTTTCAGAACCAGGTTTTTCAGCTTGATCGGCTTGGGAGCTTTGGGGGGCAGCACATTGAAAGCACGCAGATATACGGAGCGCGAATAGCAGAGAATCTCGATCTTATCCGTTTTGGCAGGGATATCAATGCTAAGCGGTTTGTAGATATTATAGGCTCCATCGGTGCTGTCCAATTCCAGGGCATACGCTTTGCGGGTTTTATCGATGATGGTATAGATTTCCGGTTTGGCAAGCTTTTCGATGGCAAAACTGCGCAGTTCCAGCTTGCTGATCCCCGTGGTGCTAAGGGTCATGCTCTTTTCAGGCAGGGAACGGAAATAGAAGTACTTTCCCGCTTCCGTTTCCAGCAGCCGCTTAGAGCCGGGATTCTCGAAATTGAGAGATTTGTATCTGGTGCCTGAGGTGGCTCCGATAAGGCCCAGACAGATTATTAAGGCCATGATGGCCAGGGTTTTATTACGCATATTATAGTTCCTTAAAGCTCTTCATCAGGATCGACGATATTGGCCATAAAGCGGCGATCATGGCGGTCAAAGATGATCACAATCACGATTGCGATCAGGAGAATGACCAGACAGATTACGTTTATTAACTGGTTATGGATCATGGAACTGAATACCTTGCCTTCGCCAACTTTGGGAATAGTGTCGAAAGAGGCAGGCAGATCGAATTTCTTTATCCATCTAAGCACGCGGCGCACGTTCAGAACGGGGATGCTGCGTTTGGCCATCAGCATCATAACCCCTTCTTTTTCATAATTCCGCTCCGCCAGTTTACGGTTAATTCCTTCCGGAATCAG
Organism: Candidatus Cloacimonadota bacterium; assembly: GCA_017994635.1. GTDB lineage: Bacteria > Cloacimonadota > Cloacimonadia > Cloacimonadales > Cloacimonadaceae > UBA5456. The sequence continues at coordinate 5,410 of JAGOKK010000098.1, forward strand.
ATTGGCATTGGGTTCGCTGCCCACATTGGCAAGACCGCTGCCGATATTGATAAAGGCTTTGTAACGCCCGCCATCTGCCAGCAATTCATCGTAGGCAGCCATTCTGATCTGGATGTTATCAGTCAGGTCGGTACCGATTAGAAGCGGCACATTATTGCGGATCATAGCTTCCCGCATGGCGGCAATACCATTGTCGGAGAGGCCGATACCTCTGTCTTCCCTTCCCCCCAGGGAGGCATAGGAAGAACTGAAACTAATCAAACCCTTATCCCGCAGTATCTTTTCCATATCCAGCCAGGTAAGTTCTTCGCGATTTGCACCATAGGAAGCGGAGGATAGGGCCACAATGATCTTGGGATTCAACTGCATAGCCTGCATGGCAGCATAGAGAGCAAGGTTTACTCCGGGATTACTACCCGTAATACCAACGGCTACGTCATCCCCGGCATCCAGTTTCAGCTTGGCAAATTCTTCCACGATCACCGCGGCCAGATTGGGATTGAGCGCGGCTCTTTTTTCGGACAGCAAGCCCCTATCGGTGGTGATGGAACTAAGCCTGGAGCCGATCAAACCTGTTTCCAGGGGATCATCAATGGGATCGATCTCAAAGTTACGGGCGTTCAATTCGGCTTTAATGGTCTCCATGGAGGTCTTCATCAATTCCGAGGCGGCCAGCTTTTGATCGTACTTTTCAGTTTTTAATAGCACATAGCTGCTTTGGGCGATTATATAGAGGATGATGGCCAAAACCATCAGCGAGATATGGGAGCGGCCAGATTTTAAGGATGGACGATACATATTATATCTCCCCGTGGAAAACCACCATCAGTACCAAGCGTACCAAAACGGCGGCAATGGTCATGGTGGAAAAGGTTTTCCAGAATCCCTGGCGCTCGAACCAATTGGCGATAAGGCCGGGTACGATGTAGCCAATGGATTGCATCTGCAATTGCATCACGGTGAAATCCTGGATTACCAGAAGGCGTGAACCCCAGCCCAGAATAAAGCCGATCAAGATGCAGAGCACCATCCGTCTTTTTCCGAAAAGCAGGGTGAAATTTCCGATGAGGCGGATGATGCCCCAGGTGAGTAAACTGATAATCAGTGTACCCAGGATTTGCATGGGACGATCCAGGTACAATGCCAGATATCCCGGCACTACGATACCTCCGGCGGAAGCACCCAATAGTTCACTGAAAATGAGAGAGATAATTACGCCTATCCCTACTGCGGCTTGGACTATTGCATCGATCACGTCCGGCTCCTTTTATTGCTAATCATTTTATGCTTGAAGTGCGCCACAATCTGAGCGCCATATTTAATTCTGCCTGCCATATTGCCAATGCCCATCACGTGCGCTTCGCTTTTGGTGAGCTCCCAAACCTTCTGATAGATCACCTCGGTAAGCGGTTCGCCCAGCGCGAATAATCTATCTCGGGGAATTCCGATCTGCAGGGCGTAAGCTTCCACTTTATCGGGGATTTCACCGGTGAGCAGAATGTAGCTGTAATCCAGTTCTTTGGCTGCATCCACCAATTGATGGCTGCGAAAGAGGCGATCGGCACGGCTATTGATAATGATGATCTTTTCCACATTATGCATGTGTCCGGTGATCATTTTGATAATCCCCACCGTGGATTCGGGATCATTGGCGGCAAAGATATTATAGAAATTGATGGTTTTACCCCGGTCTTCGATGTGATACTTCTTCAA
>JAGOKK010000011.1:0-18558 GCA_017994635.1 Candidatus Cloacimonadota bacterium
TTTCGCTATGATTATCTGATCGTTCCCTGCTCAATATTTTGGGCCATTACCACGACGCTTCAAGTATCAAGTCCTCATCCATCCAGAGGGCTCATAGGCAACATAGTAATGGCGATGGGATTGCTTCTGTACCATATTTATGCAATGAGACATCGCCGAAGGACACTTCTCTTTGATCCTAACAAGAATAATCACACCCTAAACTGGATCGTATTCGCCATTCTCGCAGTTTTCTTGATGATCATGTTTGGACTTCTTTGCTGGAACCTGGTAAATGCATAGTCTGAGTCAATGGTTTGCCTGGATCATGCCAACGGGCTACCTCCCCCTTCGGGGCCTTGATCAAGCGATAATCTCACCCTTATCAAGCCCTTATTGTTAAGGATTGATAAGGGCTTGATAAGGAAGTGACAAACGACGTCAAAGGGGCATGACCGAGGCGATTGAAAACCATCTCTAAAAACTTCAATTGGTGATGGGTTGAGAACAGCGTAAAGCGATGCGCGGCAACATTTCTCTTGACAGTAAATTAGGTCTCCAAGAAATTGGCACTTCTTAAATTATAAACAAAAGGTGGTGATTTGATTGCCGACAGTCGTAGCCAAAGAAAACGAGTCCTTCGATTATCTTTTAAAGCGCTTTAAAAAGAAATGCGAGAAAGCCGCAATTCTTTCGGAAATAAAGAAAAATCAGGCCTACGAAAAGCCCAGCGTAAAGAAAAAACGCGAAGCCAACGCCGCTCGTCGCAAGATGCTGAAAATCCAGCGTCGCATGCAACGTTACATGAAATAAGCCATTCGGCTTGATTCCGTCACTATCGCATACAGGGACCTCAAAATCCCTGTATGCTCTTTGTATTTCACCAGAGAGGTTAAGATATGGGTATTATCGATTGGATTATCCTGGCATTTCTGCTCTTTTTCACCTTTAACGGCTATCGCCGCGGTCTCGTTGGCGCCATCATCCAGCTAGCGGGCTTTGTCCTCGCTTTCTTCCTGATCGGGCATTATTATCCCCTGCTGGCGAGTCAACTGATGCTGAAGTATTCCCTCAGCAAAGGTCTGGCGACCGTTATCTCGGTGATCTTGATCCTGATCCTGCTGGTCGTCATCACGCGCTTTGTGATCTGGGCTATCGATCGCTTTATCAAGGCGTTGAAGCTATCGGGCATGAACCGCTTTTTGGGGGCAGTATTGGGCCTTGTAAACGGCCTGATCTGCGTGATCATCATTACCGTGGTGCTGGATTATCTGCCCAAAGTCTCTACTCCGTTGAAGGATGGCGAGAAACACAGAGTGTATGCCGGGATCGAGGTATTGAAAGAGGATCTTTTTGACAAACTGCAGCTTGAAAACCGCGTGAAATACATCAAAATGCCCAAAATACCCTTTACCAAGGATAAACCAGAAGATTGAGCGACCTCGAATACAAAAACCTGCTGGCTCAGATAGCCTCACGCTGCAATAGCCAGCTCGGTAAAGATATCGCCCTGGCGTTGAAGCCGGATAAGGGGATCGAAGAGATCCGCCGAATGCAGAGATTGATCGGAGAATTCCAAGAAGCACAGACGCATGGGTTGGAACTCTATTTTGAAGAACTCTGCGACCTGTCCTCGCTCCTGGAACAGCAAGGCATCTTTGACCATACAGAGTTTCAAATCATCGCGTTGAACGCTGAAATGGCCGTGATCGCTGCCTCCAAGACCGAGGCTTTCAAGGAGCTGCCCCTGGCTCAGAATCGGGTAAAGCGCCTGGTTCCGATGCCAGATATCATGCAGGGCTTCACCCGCATCTTTGATCCGGAAGGAGAAGTGCTGGATTCCGCTTCACCCGAATTGATGCAGATCCGGCGCCGCATCTCCGGCATCCGCTCCCGAATCCAGAAGACCATGCAAAACATGCTGTCAGAGCCACGTTTGGAAGGCTATTTGCAGGATCGCTTTGTGACGCAGCGGGAAGATCGCTTTGTGCTGCCGGTGAAGGAATCTGCCGCGCCCTTTGTAAATGGCATCGTGCAAAGCCGCTCCGGAAGCAAATCTACGGTATTCATTGAGCCCGCAGAAGTGGTGCCGATGAACAACGAATTGCAGCTCGCCAAGCAAGATGAGAAGAGGGAAATCTTTCGCATCCTCAATCAATTTACTCTGTCCATCAAGGAACGAAGGGCAGACATCCTGCGCAATCAACAAAATATGGCGGAATTGGACTATCTATATGGCTGCGCCCGCTTTGGCAATGCCATCAAAGCCAGAGTCCCGATCATGCAGGAAGCCCCCGCTCTCAGCCTGGGCGGCGCGCGCCATCCGCTATTGATCCTGCGGCTGCTCGGTGAAAGCGGAGCAATGGGCTATCACAAAGTGATCCCCTTTGATCTCAGCCTGGGCGAAGACTACTCGGTATTGATCCTCAGCGGACCAAACACCGGCGGGAAAACGGTACTGATGAAGGCGGCGGGACTGATCACTCTGATGGCACTCTCCGGATTGCCTGTACCGGCCGATGAAGATAGCCGCATCGGTATGTTTTCCCATGTGTTTGCCGATATCGGGGACGATCAATCCATCGAAAACGCGCTTTCCACCTTCTCTTCGCATCTGGACAAGATTCGCAAAATGCTGGAAGCTGCCGACGAGCAAAGCCTGATCCTGATCGATGAAATCGGCGCTGCCACCGATCCGCAGCAAGGTTCCGCTCTGGCTCAGGCGATCCTGGAGCAACTTACCGAAAAAGGCGTGAAGGGCATTGTTACCACCCACTACACTGCGCTCAAGGTCTTCGCCGAATCGCACCCTGCCTGCATCAACGCTTCCATGCAGTTTGACCTGAAGTCTCTGATCCCCACCTATCGCTTTAGCACCGGCATCCCCGGCGACAGCTTTGCCATCGAGGTCGCGGCCTCTCTGGGCATGGATCCGGAACTGATCGGACGGGCCAAGAGCCTGGCGGGAACTCAGAATCTGGAGTTTACCACTCTGATCAAAAAGATGCAGGAAGAGAAGAAAAACTTAGCAAAGCAAAGCTATGAATATGAACTGAAATCTAGAAATCTGGAAGCGCGCCTGCAGGAAGCCGAGAACCGTGAACAGGAATGGGAAAAAGAACTAAAAGCGCGGCGGCAAAAACACTTGAAAGATTTGCAGGGCGAATTGATCTCCTTCCAAAAGCTTTACAATCGCGAAATTAGCGACATCAAAAACCTGGACAAGGAAGAACGTAAACGGCTTTCGGAAAGAAAATTGCAAGACATTAATGCCAAGACTGAAGAACTCTCACGGGAACTGATCAAAAGCAATGCTGAAGGTCTCTTGCCCCTTAAAAACCCCAGAGTGGGGGATCGGGTGTGGCTGGCGAATTTCGATGCCGAAGCCATCATCCTGGAAATCCAGGGCTCCAGCGCCAGGGTAGATATGAACGGGATCAGTTTCAAAACTGAGATCGCGAATCTCTACTCTCCCAAGAGTCGTGATGGCGAGCCGGCAAAGCCGCTTACCGCGGTGAAGGCCACGCCGAGAGTGCAGACCGAATTGAAACTATTGGGCCTCACTTTCGATGAAGCCATGCCGCTGATCGATGAGTTTCTGGATAACGCAGCGATGACCGGCTTTAGCACTCTGCGCATCGTACATGGTAAAGGCACAGGAGCTTTGAGGGCCAAAGTGAGAGATTATCTGTCCCGCAAGAAACAGGTGAAGAGTATGGAAACGCCACCCATGTTTGAAGGTGGCAATGGCGTTACCGTAGTGAAGATTTAACAGATACCAAAGACGTGGCACATCAAGTGCAGCGAATAGAAATACGAAGGATAACCGGTGGACAATAGCCTCATCGATCAAATACGCGCAGCCAATGACATCGTGGATGTAATGCAAAGCTACATCCCGCTGAAACACGTCGGCACAAACTGGCGCGGAATTTGCCCCTTTCACAATGATACCCGTCCATCGCTTTATGTAAGCCAGCCCAAGCAGATATTCAAGTGTTTTGCCTGCGGTAAGGCCGGAAACGTGCTCACCTTCGTGCAGGATTACGAGAAGCTCAGCTTCATCGAAGCGGTGAAAAAGCTGGCACAGCGCGCTGGTATCCAGGTTCCAGAATACGAACGCACCACGGTGGTATCCACCAAGCGCCAGCAGCTCCTCCAGGTCTATAAATCCGCCTCACTCTTTTTTACCGAAATGCTCTTTGAACACGGGCAGAACGCGCTGGATTATCTGAAGAAGCGCTCTTTCAGCCCTGAAACTGCCAAAGCACTGGCTCTGGGCTATGCCCTACCTGCCAATAAAGCATTGCTCAATCACCTGATGAAAGAGGGCTACAGCGTTTCCCTGCTTAGAGAAAGCGGGCTGTTTGGCGATTATTCCGGGGCTCTGCAGGATATTTACCGCGATCGCCTGATCTTCCCCATTCATAACAACACCGGGGATGTGATCGCCTTTGGCGGACGGATCATGGAACCCAAGGAAAACGTAGGTAAATATATAAATTCACCCGGTACCGAGATCTATACCAAAGGCAAAGAGCTGTACGGGCTTTACAAAACAAAGTATAACATCAGCAAGCAGGATTGCTCGCTGGTTTGCGAGGGTTACTTTGACTTTCTGCGGCTTTATGAAAGCGGCTTTGAAAACGCTGTAGCGTCACTGGGAACGGCCCTTACGGACGATCAGGTGTACCTGCTGAACCGCTTTTCCCAGAATACCACATTGCTTTACGATGGAGACCCCGCCGGCATCAAAGCGGCCGTCAGAGGTGGATTGGCGTGCATCAGTAAAGGCATGCAAGTAAAGATTGTTACACTCCCCGAGGGAGAGGATCCCGATAGCTTGATCCTGCAAAAAGGTAAGGAAGCCATGAGTGAAGCGATTGCCTCGGCCAAAGATCTGATCTCATTTATGGCCACCAATGAGAAGATCGACCTGGGCGTGAAGGAACGCATCGCTCAGATTCTGGACGCGCTGCGCCCCTTGCAGGATCCCATCCAGCGGGAATTGTATTTAAAACAGGTGTCTGAAGCCTTTGGCATCACTGTGGATGCACTCTATGCCTCGCTGAGACGGACTTCATCAGGGGCACAACCGCAGAGGGATAAGGTGGAGGAAAGTGTGGTGGAAAGCGAAATCCCGGAGGAGCGCCATGCCCTCATTTTGGCTCTGCGGGACGCCGACAGCTACAAACTGCTTGCCACTGAGCTAAGTGCCGATTATTTTACTAATAGGTTGTATCGTCGTATATATATCTTCTTGCAGGATAATATGATCGAGCAGGAAATATTCGACGCGGCAGCTCTTTTGGACTCGAACGAGAAGAATGACGTAAAGGACATGCTGGCAGAGCTTCTTTTTGAGGAAACGCAGTTTCCAGACTTGGGACGAGTGATCAAGGATCTGAAATTGCGCAAGGTTCAACGGGATCTGGAGGCTTTGGACAAAGCCATCAGTCAGGATCCGGAAAACCGCGATCTCCTCAGCCAAAAAGCAGATCTGGTGCGAACTTATCGTTCGATGACCAAGAAGGTCGTAAATAAAGTCCTCTATTAGGGCGAGAACTTGCCAAGGAGCATTGATGATTACTTACAATGAGTGTTTGAAAAAGCTGGTTGATCTGGGTAAAGAATCCGGCTATATCACCTTCAAACAAATCAACGATATCCTCCCCAGCAGTCCATTTTTCCTGGACAAAGTGGATGATATTATCTTTGATCTTTCTCAAGATGGGATCGAGATCATCGACGAGACCGAAAAGCGCATCACCAAAAGCGGAGCTGCCATTCGCAAACCTACGCCGCCCAAAAAGTTCAAGACCAAGCGCTTTTACGACGACCCCGTACGTATGTATCTGCGCGAAATGGGTAGGGTTCCCCTCCTGGATCGTGAAGGTGAAGTGCGCGTGGCAAAGAAGATCGAGACCTATCAGAAAATGATCAATCAAAACGTGTTTCAGGCTGGCTCCACCCTACGTGAAATGTATAACTTCCTGCATCGATACCGTGAACGCCGGGTTCGCCTGGATCAGATCTTCAAGGTCGATATCGGCACCTGGATCGATAAGAATCAGGACGTAAAAATCATCGATCGCTTTAAGGACATCCTCAAAGAAAACGAGAACACTCTGGATAAAATCGGCGGCATTCTGGACAATTGCGATTTTGACGACACCGGCACCGCCAGCCGTCAGGAAGAAATCGACGGACTGCGCGAACAGGTGGTGGAAACCTTTATGACCCTGGCTTATAACGATAAGCTGATCAAACGCATGGTTTACCGCATCCGCAGCCTGGTGGAACGCATCGAAGAAAGCTACAATTCCATCAATGAACTCACCCGCATCAAACGCTATACCATTGACGAAATCTGCACTTACGGCCGCCGTGCCAAGAAGAGTCAGGAAGATATGGACGAAGTGCGCGCGGAAACTAATATGGATCCCAACCTCTTTGTGGAGACCCTGCGCAAGATCAAAAACGCCCGCCGCAAGATCCGCCGCGTGGAGTTGGAAACCAAAATGACCGGGAATGAATTGGTGTTTCTGCTGCGTGAGATCGACCGCGCCGAGCGCAACAAGGAAAAAGCTCAAAACGAGATGATCGAAGCCAACGTCCGCCTGGTGATCAGCATCGCCAAACGTTATAACAACCGCGGACTGGAATTCCTGGATCTGATCCAGGAAGGTAACACCGGTCTGATGCGCGCCGTGGAGAAATACGACTACCGCAAGGGATTCAAATTCAGTACCTATGCCACCTGGTGGATCCGTCAGGCTATCACGCGCGCCATTGCCGACCAGGCCCGTACCATCCGCATCCCGGTACACATGATCGAATCCATAAACAAGATCAACCGCACCAGCCGCCGCCTCATGCAAAAGCTGGGCCGCGAACCATACCCGGAAGAGATCTCCGAGGTATTGGATATGCCGTTGGAAAAGATCAAGAACATCCTCTCCATCAGCAAGGAGCCTGTATCCCTGGATAAACCGATCGGTCACGAAAGCGAAGATAGCATCCTGGGCGATTTTATCGAAGACCGCACCATCATCTCCCCGGAACGCCTGGCAGAACGCAGCCTGCTCAAAAAACAAGTGGATGAAGTACTCAAGACTCTTACTACCCGCGAAGAGCGCGTGATCCGCCTCCGCTTTGGCATTGATGACGGTTATCACCGCACCTTGGAAGAAGTGGGCAATATCTTTCAGGTAACCCGTGAACGCATCCGCCAGATCGAGGATAAAGCGCTGAAAAAATTGCGGCATCCCAGCCGGGCAGTGATCTTGCAGCAGTTCCTGGACAACTTCCATGTAAAGTAGATGAGGCTGTACTTTTAGAACTGCGGTATTACACAATCCTGCGTTACGCATGTTTGCGTAATTTGTGCTTGACTTCTTATCAGGTCTGTCTATCTTGTCCATAGATGCAGAGATAAGGAGTTTGATATGCAAAATCCCTTTCAATATGGCAAAGTGATCGGCGAGCCCTATTTCACGGATCGGGAGAGCGAGCTCGCCGAGTTAATCTCCGAGGTGGAAAGCTTTCACAATCTGGTGCTGTATTCACCTCGCAGATATGGCAAAACATCTCTACTGATGAAGCTGGCGGCAGAACTGAAGACTCGCAATATACAGGTGATCTTTATCGACTTTATGCAAGTTACCTCCCGGGAGAGCTTCATCCGGTTCTACACCCGGGAGTTCTTCCGCAACACCTCCGGCAGTCCCAAGACCATTTTAAAGAAGATCTCCTCACTGGTATCCGGATTACGACCTGCCCTTGAGGTAGATGCCATGGGAAATACCTCTCTCTCTGTACGGATAGACAGCAGTCCCTTGCACATACAAACCTTGGAGGAAGTACTTAATCTCACTGAGAGATTCGATTCCAAACGAAGATGGCTGGTAGTTTTCGACGAGTTCCAAGAGATTCTAAAGCTCAATGGAGATTCCTTTACCGATACACTGAGGTCTGTTATTCAACACCATCAGCGCACCAGCTACATCTTTTGCGGCAGCAGATATCACTTGCTGTTGGGAATGTTTAATCGTCCCAAGGAAGCCTTTTACCGCTTTGGCAAGATCATGCCGCTCACTAGGATCGACTCCCGCGTTATGCAGTCATATCTGCGGGAGCGCTTTGCTTCAACCGGTATGGAGCTTACACCTTCCATTGCGGAAAGGATAATTGAACTGGCAGATAATATACCAAATTATGTGCAATTCATTGCCGCGGAATTATGGCAATTAGCCCGGCTTTCCAACGCCATTCCCAGCGAAGAACTACTTTACTCAGCTCAGGAGTCCGTCCTGCAAAACCAGGGCGATTACTTCCTCCAAGTCTGGAGTGGTTTGAGCATTCATCAAAAGAAGCTGGTTTCTGCCCTGGCGATTGACTCCAACAATCCTTTCTCTCAGGATTACAACGCCAAGCACAAGTTGGGAGCTCCTTCCAGTACTCAACGAGCAATGCAGAAGTTGATCTCAGAACAGATCATCACCAAAGAGGACGGAGTAATTACCTTTGGGGATCCTCTCTTCAGACTCTTTCTGCGTAATCGTATCTCAGATAAGTGAAGGATTAACCAGGACAACATCCCTGCGGAAGCTTGCATCGCCATCAAGGGCATGAGCCCTCAATATTTGTTACAATGGGGGAGTGCATACACACCTACCCAGTATTGGAGTGTTGGTTCTCTTATGCTTCTTTTCGTTCTGAAAGATATCAGCCGTCTGGAGCAAACAAATTAGCCGACAACTAATAAATGCCAGCCATCTACGTACTACAATCTCAATACAAACTCTGCGCTGCCAGGTAAATTGCGCCCATCACTCCCGCCTGGTTGCCCAGGGTGGCCTTGCGGATTTCGGTGTGATGGTTTACCAGAGCTGTAGCAGACCTTAGCTCTTCGCTGATCTCTGCGATGTCGTAGAGACCAGCATCCATCCCCCCTCCCCCGAGAATGATGAGATCCGGATCCAGCAGCATACAAACAGTGGCGAGGCCTTTACAGAGGTAGTGCTTTGCCCGGCTGATGATCGCGGCCAAATCGGGATCATGCTCTGCGGCCAGGATGATCTCGCTGAGGCTTTTATCCTGGTACTTCGCGTTTAGCTGTGCCGCTGCTTTGAGGATGGCGGTTACGGAACTGTGTGCTTCCAGGCAATCCTTCAAACCGCAATTGCATTTGACACTATCCACGGCAACAGCAATATGCCCCAATTCCAGAGCAAAACCCCGGCTGCCGTGATACACAGCGTTATTCGCCACTAATCCACTGCCGATCCCGGTACCGATGGTTACGCCAAGCACAAATGCCGATGTACCATGCGCTTCTGCCAGCGTCATCAGGTTTGCATCATTGTCACAGAATGCGATGTGGCGGTATTCATCCGGGACGATCAATAGCGGCGAAACATCTGTCCACCAGGGGAGATTGGGGTTTACGCCTTGGAGTTTACCACTTTGGCGATCGATGGTTCCGGGAGTGGCGATGCCAATACCCCGGATGGGATAATCCCGGATCAGGGAACTGATTAGAGCGCGGGTGGCAGCCAGAAAATCCGGAAGACTGGACTTGGGCGTGGGGATCAGACTGCTGTGAGCAGGCTTCTCACCTGGATTGCCAATGGCGTATTTTATGGCTGTACCGCCGATATCGATTCCAAGATAGTAAGACATCGTGAACCTCCCTTTAGTCCTTGTCTGACCAGATCAAGCCGTCCTCCCGGATGTACAGATTGGGCTGATCTTTGGCTCGCGACAGGGTAATGATGTAGCCCTTGCTGTGGCTTTCCAGTTTTAGTTTTAGCTTTTTCCCTGCCCAAACCGGGGGTTTTGCCTTTAGTTGCCTGAGTGTTTTGGCGTACTTACCATGATCGAAGTAGTACTGCTTTTGCTGGTAATAAAGCTGCCGCAAGTACTCCCGCAGATATTCCAAAGGCCGGTAACTGCACACCACCGGATCACCAGAACCTACCTCCGCTTTGGAAAAAAATAAATATCCCCAGCGTTCGGGGTAATGCATGGCGATCAGACCCTGCGGACTCCAAACCCAGTTATACTCAGGCTTTCCTGCTATCTTGACATACTCGCCATCGATCACATCGGTATCCCAATGTACGCGGGAGAAATTGATCCGCCAAAAGTCCCCTTCGGAAGGGGGGAAGAGCTTGTTTGCACATTCAGACAGGGTGGACATGGGGATTTTCAGTTCCACCCGCCAGGCCTTGTCGATATCTGAGGGATTATTCAGGGTGCCATCAATGCCGATAGCATACTGTATACCCCTAATGTCCCAGGCATTTACGGCCACTTTATCGCGGTCGCGGTAGGGCTTGATGATCAGCAAATCCCAGAGGGTGCCCTGGGCATTGACCTCCAGTTCGTAGTAGTCGTGCGTATCGCCATCGGGATCGATGAAGATCTCAAAATCGTTATCGTGAAAGATCACAGCGTCGCGCTCAGTCAGCTTTGCCCAGATATGAGGTTCTTCCAGTTCTGCAGCAAAAAAGAGCCAGTCTTCATCCCAAAGCATCTTCACCCGGGTGTGCAGAAAAGGTAGCGGCTTCAGATCGCCCTCTATATCCACGAAATCCTCGCTCCACAATGCCTTCTGCCAGGATGCTTCGCGTAAAATGCCATCAATCACGATGTCATCTATGGGACGAAACGCTGTGTACTGGCGAGGGGCAAAGGCTCCCACAGGAACGGGGAAAGTCTCCGCACTCAGCACCACTACACTGAGGATAAACAGGATCAATATATATCTGAACATGGCTGCTCCTTCATTGGGCAGAGGCTTGATCGATCAAGGCCTTTACTGTGGTGATTGCCAGACCTACGCAGGTGTCTGCCGCGCCGTAGTAAACATATACTTCGCTATCCAGGGGAACGAAGCCCCGGGAGTCCTTTTGTATTGGGATGGCAGCGGAAGGAAACACCACATTGGGCACCTGACCGGTGAGTTCATACAATTCTCTGGGTTCCATGATGTTGTATCTGCCTCGAGTCAGGGTCTTCCATGGCTGTTGCAGGTCTTGCAGTGATACCCCTGCCTGATATACGTGTGCGCTGCCAAAATGGGTGGCAACTCCGTGGTAGATATGCAGCCATCCCGCTTCAGTTTTGAGCGGGGGAGGGCCGCTGCCGATCAACTCATCCCAATAATGTGGCCTGCCGGAGAATACACAAGCCACTTCCTGCCAGAGCAGCATGTCTTCGCTCTGAGAGCAGGTGATTGTGGATCCTGTCTTTACGCCATCCTTGCCCTGAAAAGTATTGGGGCGTTCAAAGCGGTATGGCGTGCCTTCAAACAATACTCCATTGCGCACATCGGGGCCTGAGACCAATGCGATATACTCCAACTCAGTCAAGTCCCGGCTGATAAAGTAACCCAAAAAACAGCCAGCATTGGTATCCATGGCACAAATCACGTCATAGCCATCATCCGCTACGCAGCGGGTGATGCGAGCATCATAGATGTGGTATATCCTATGAGGACAGCGGGATAAGTGATTGATCCGGACGGCATTGTCACTCACGGTAAAGTGCATGCCATCATCCGAGACAGCTTTCACAAAGAAGGTCTCCCGCGCGCGGTTTTGCACTCTGAGCAGAAGCAGGAACTGCCCTTGATGCATCACTCCCCCGGGGTTGAATACCGAGCTTACGTCCTTTAGCGCAGGATCATCACTGCGGATATCCAGACGACTGAGAATGGGATTTGCCTCATAGCGTATCAAAGAATCCCTCCAATCTCTCCAGGCGACTCACAAAGTCCAGGTACCCGGTATGAGGATTCCATAGACGTTCTGCCAGAGCGAAGGCGCGGGGTAACAGCATGGCTTCCAGTTCGTTTTGATCGTGGATATGCTCGGTCCAGAGATTGGCCTGTCCCCCCAAACACAATTCTGAATAGGGGTAGTCCTTGGGATTCAGGCTAAATACATTGGCCAGACTGCTGATGCCGTGAGCTCCGTGGCCAGCGGCATGCTCTTTCCAGTCAAAATAGCAGATCTGATTTGGACAAAGGATGTAGGGATTGTGGTTATCTCCACATTTTTGGGCGGCATCTTTGCCATCTCCACGCCAGATCATCACGATTAGCGAGGGGTCGATCTGCCCATCCAGGATTTCATCCCAGCCGATCACTTGTTTACCCATTTTCTGCAGGGACTTGGCCAGGCGATGAAAGAGCCAGCTCTGCAGTTCCTCTTCATCCCTTAACTGCAGTTCCTGTATGCGCTTTTGGCATTTTGGGCATGCCTTCCAGCGTTCCTTGGGAGCTTCATCCCCACCCAGATGGATATATGGCGAAGGGAAGAGCGCGGCAATCTCCTGTAACAAACTGTCCAGGAAGCCGATAAGCTCGTCATTACCGGCACAGAGAATGTCCGGGAATACTCCCCAATCATGTCGGGGCTGAAAATCGCCGTTAAAGCAAGCCAGATGCGGATATGCGGCCAGCACTGCAGTTGTATGCCCGGGCAGATCAATCTCGGGGATTACTTCGATGCCATGCTCCGAGGCGTAGGCCACGATCTCCCTTATCTCATCCTGGGTATAAAAGCCGCCGTAGGTGCTGCCATCAGGCTCTCTGCGATATGCTCCCTTTTCGCAAAGCATGGGGTGGAGTTTGCTCTGGATGCGCCAGCCTTGATCGTCACTGAGATGCCAATGGAACTTATTCAACTTCAAAACGCTCATGATTCGGAGATAGCGCTTCACCGTCTTTATACCAAAGAAGTGACGGCTCTCATCCAGATGCAGGCCCCGCCATTCATATGCCGGATGGTCCACGATCTGCCCTAGGGGCAATCCCTGCAAGTTCACCGCCGCTTCATGGAGTATCTGCAACAGGCTTTGGATGGCGTAGATAAAGCCGTGACGGGACTTTGCACTGAGGGTAATGCCATCCTCCGCGATGCTGATCAGGTGCATGTCCCTGTGTGTCGCGGCAATGCGAGGCATCTGATGAAAGCTGAGAAGTGTGGTAGTAACCTGTGAACTGCTGAGGATGCGTTTCCATCCGCGTTCCAGCAAATCAGCCAGAGCGGGATCCGGACAGTTACTGATCACAAGCTTCCCGGGATTCAAGTAACCCGAGCCACAAAGCTGGACTTCCGCGGGACGGGGGATCATGGCGCCATCTCCAGCCGTAAGGTAACGATCTCAAAGGGTTTAGCCTGAATGGGCTGATCTGGATCAAGCTCGCAGATCTCCTCTTCCAGCATGTTGCATTTGGAGATGCGGACAATGCGATCCCAGGTTTTCAGCCAGTCTGATACAGCGCAGCCCAGAGGCTCATAACAGCGCAGAATGATGCCTCTGCCGTCTTCAGCAGGCTTGATGTGTTTGATAATCAAGCTGCCATCCTGAAACCGGAATGTGGGCCTGAAGGGAGAAATCAGGTTCTGTGAAGCGGCACAGGAGTATAGCGCGGTGCCAAAAGCATCGGAGATCTCAGCCACTTTGGCCTCAGCATAGGGCTTATCATGGCAGTAAAAGGCATAGCTGTATTCCTGAGAGCCCAGATCGGCATGGGGATCCACATCGGCGGGACTGCGTAGCAATGCTATTTCCACGGTGTTTTCCTGCACGGAATAACCGTATTTCTCGGGGCAAATCAAGCTGAAACCCTTTTTCGCATCTGAGAGATCGACAAAGCCCTGAGCGGGGAACTCGAAGCGGGCACTTTCCCATTGGTTGCGGGCTTTGGTGGAACGCTGAACGCTGCCCATCTGGATACCGCAAGTGGCATAGTCTGTAACAATATCCGGGCTGAAGGACACCCGCAGCATCTTGTGATGCTCCTGCCAGCTTACCAGGTGTTTGATCCGAATCATCCGCTCGCCGGGATAAAGCATGATGCTCTGAGTGATCTCGGACCCGCCAATCACGATCCGGTGGCGTACTTCCCGGTATCCGAAACCAATCCCCGAGGTAGAAAGCAATTCAGCGCTCTTTACATCCTGCGGGGTGGTCTCGCGGTAAAAGTGATTGATATCCCAGGCACCCCAGTTGTTAGGCTCATCCTCCCAGAGCAGCAGCCTATTGGATTCTGAGGCCAGCAATTCCTTGTCATGGGCTACATCGATAATCGAGCTGATGCTGCCCTCTGGAGACACTGTAACCATCAGGTGCTCATTCTGGATCACGATGCTGCCATCTGGCTCGGGTACTATCTCCTGCCCCTCGTGATGCCGCTCATCCATGCGGAAGAAATTGATCCTGCCAATGCTGTATGGCTCCATGCGAACCAGTACTTTCAGAGTGTCATCCTGGGGATGGCAGGCCAGAACGGTGCAATCCTCCGATGCGGGAGTATAGTCATACTGTGGCAGGGGCAGTTCCAGCCAGGTGCTATTCTGTCCCGCGGCAGAGTTATAGACCATGTAGCATCCCTCATCGGGAGTTCCGGCCAGGCTTTTGAGTAGCTCTACGATCAGAGAATCCAGAGCAGTCAGATTCCCGGCGCCCATCGCGAAAGCGTCCTGATAGACCGGGCCGATAGAGCTTCCCGGCAGAATGTCATGAAACTGCAGCAGCAGGGTATCCTTCCAGATGTCTTTGATCTTATCGTCGGTATCGCCGGACTCAGACCTGGCCCCCAAAGCCAACAAGACTTCGGCAGCGCGTAGTTTATTCTCACAGAGGAAGTTCTGCTTCTTCATACGGGCTTGTGTGCTGTAGGTTCCGCGATGAAACTCCAGATACAGCTCGCCATATACCCTGGGCAAGAGCCCGGGCTCCAAGGTATCGAAGTATCGCAGGAATTCTTCAGCCTTGGTAAATCTAAACCTGGGGCAGCCTTCCAGATTGCGCTGACGCAGGCCGTATTCGATATGATTGCGGGTGGGGCCGCCGCCGCCATCACCAATGCCATAGAGATTCAGGTAGCCATCAGCAATCCCGGATTGGGCGAAGCGATTTTCAGTGCTCAGAAAGGACGAGGGATTATTGGAGAAATTGTAGTCGTTAGTAGGCATCTGATGCGCCCTTACTTCGCTGCCATCGATGCCCTGCCAGACGAAAAGGTGATGGGGAAAGGCATTCGTCTCATTCCAGGAAAGCTTCTGCGTGATAAAGTAATCCACCCCGCACCCCTTCATAAACTGCGGCAGATTGGCACTGAATCCGAAGCAATCGGGCAGCCAGAGATAATTTGGCTCGATGCCAAACTCACTCTTGAAGAAGGCTTTACCATACATGAACTGCCGGATGATGCTTTCCGGGCCGGTGAGATTGGTGTCAAACTCCACCCAGGAAGCTCCCTGCACCTCCCATCTGCCCTGCTTTACCTGTTCCTTCACCTCGCTGTAGAGCCCCGGGTATAGCTCTTTGATCCAGCTATATAGCTGAGCCTGTGACGCTCCGAAGATATAATCCGGGTAGCTTTCCAACAGCCGCAGGGCATTGGCGAAAGTACGGCCACCCTTGCGTTTGCTTTCCCTGATCCGCCACAGCCAGGCCAGATCCAGATGTGCATGACCAACACTATAAGCCGTGAGCGCACTGGCATTTGCCGGAGCTCCAAGCAGCATTTCCGCAATGCTTTTTGCTTCCCCGTAGCCACTGCCCTCTGCCCAAGTATTGCAGATATTGTTTAGTCCATAGAGTATTTTGGCCCGGCGCGCAGAACCCTCAGGCAAGCTTTTGGCCAGATCAAAGAGTATTTCCAGATCGATAAAGAGCTGATACATTTCTTCATCAAAAGGCACCAGTGAGCACTCCCGCAAAGCGTAGCTATCCTTGCCTTTACCGAAGAGGTCGTTGGCCGCGGCCTCGATCAGCAGTTCATATTCTGTGCCTGCAACAGCGGAGTCGGATAGGGGCACGAAGTATTTGGCAGCGTTATGATACCAATCCACCTTTGGGGTCAGGCCTTGCCAGGGTTTGCCATTTTCATACACGCAAGCTTCACCATCGCAATCAAAGAAAAGTCCTATTCGTTTGCCCTGTAGTTGTGGATCCACGCTGGCCTTCACTTTGAACCAGGCACTTCCCCAAGCCTGTGACCATATCTCTTTGCAGCTGATATACCGCCATTCCAGATCATTCAACCGGGCCAGGGGGATGGGTTCGGCAGCATTATGAGTGTAACGGGCCTCGGCGGAATACTTCCGGCCATGCACTGATTCCTTCAGGCGTTTAATAAACTTGGCAATGCGTTCCAGATGGATCTTTTCGTTCTGCATTATTTCTCCATGGGGATCACGATCCCTTTGATGATGATGTTTTGGAAGAAGATGAAAATGGCCAGTGTAGGCAGCGCTGCTATCACCAGAGCAGCATATCCTACTCCGGGGCTTCCCCGCTGCATGAGCTCGTAGATGTGAACCATCAGGGTCCACATCGAGCGGTCCTGGCATACAATGAAGGCAAAGAGGAAATTCCGGTAGGCAGCGTTAAAAGCACCCAGGGCGATCACGGCCAGGATAGGTTTGCTGAGAAAGAGGGTAAATTGCCAGAAAAGGCGAAACTCTCCTGCCCCGTCAATGCGTGCACTCTCAAAGATTTCCTGTGGGAGGCTATCAAAAAAGCCTTTTAAGAGAAATATGAAATAGCCATCCGCCGCAGCGGGCAATACCAAAGCCCAAAAGGTATTCAGCAGATTGAGGCGCTTTAGCATCAGGAAATTGGGGATGCCCATCACCATGGCAGGAAAGGCCATAGTAAGCATAAACAGCATGATGATCTGATAGCTGAAGCGTGGTTTGAAGCGACTGAGCGCATAAGCAGCCAGCGGATTTACCGTGATGGCCAGGAAGATGCTGAGTAGCACGTAAATGCCGGTATTGCCCAAAGAGCGGGCATCGGCAAGCATCTGATCCAGCGCCATCGCATAGTTGCGCCAGATAAACTCCCTCCGGATGGCACCTTTATGCTCCATAAAAGCATAGTAATCCTGCTCCTGAGCCGGGAAGGGGACTTGCCTGAAGCTCTGATAGTCAGTTCCTGCTGCCTGGTTTAGCTCGGAGATGTCAGAATATCTGGTTCCCAAGTACTCCCGGAAATCCTCGGCGATACTCTTTATCCTGATCTGCTCGGGCGCAGCCAGATTCTGGATAAAAAAAATGAGGTCTTCCACCAAGGCTCCGCTATCGGGAAGCTGCTGTGGTATCTCCACTTCTTCGAAGGAGGTGTACCGGCTATTCCAGGTGCTGTTCAATAGCTCAATCCCGGCGTATTTACCTCTTAGCATCTTCCGAAAGCCTTCTTCCGCTCCTCGTTCGAGGCCTAGATGCTGGATATTCATTACTTCACGGGCATAATTCACCCAGTGCTCCCGCAGGGGATCGCCCTGAGGGGGACAGGATGCCGGTAGTGTGATCTGATCCCAGCCCTCGTAGTCGGTTTGATGAATGCGGTTAAATTCCTCCAGTCCGCCCAGATAATAAGGGATCAGCGCAGTGGTCACAAAAGTGCCGTCTGGATTTACAAAAAGTCTCATCCAACCCGGGCTTTGCTCCTTAAAGCTGCGAAATCTGCCCAGATAACCTTCGTTGCTGCTCACAAAGTTTCGCCGGAAGATATCCTTCTCTTCCACCACGATCTCTTCCCAGCTCTGAGCGCCGGTATTGTAGCGCTGGTTAAACCGGGTGATATCGCCGTCGTTCTCTTGACGGATCAGGGAGCGGTATTGCCGTTGCGCCAAAGGATACACTCCCCGGCCGTAGTGTTCTGCCAGATAGTAGTGATATACCCCCCAGCGATCCGGATTGTCAGTAAGAAAGCGCTGCCACTCGTCATACAGCAGCTTGTTTGGTTTATAAGGCATCCGCACTTCGGAAAAAGCAATCCAGCTTCCGGGATAGTTATCCATCAAGCGGCTGCTTTCCTCGTTGTACCGGCTTTCCAGATACTTCTGATACAGGGCTTCGTCATGTAGGAAATAGCGTGGGATCAGGCTGTGCCGGGTGTTATCCACCGCACTTTTGAAGGAAGAAGATACCATCAGCATAAAGGGATAGATCATGGTGATCGCGCCCAGAATCAACATGATATGCAGCAATGAGTTCAGCAGCCTCACCTTTCTGCTGTGGCGTCCCACCTTGCCGATAATGCTCATTGATCGCCATCCTTCGCCACGCGAAACTCCATGCGCGAGATGTATTTGATCTGCAATACTGTAAAGCCCATCAACAGCAGACTGAGCATCCACGCCATGGTGGTGGCCAGGCCAAACTTCAGATACAGATAGGCTTTCTCAAAGATCATCAGGTCTGCCACCTTGGTTGCTTCATTGGGCCCACCAAAGGTCATTACCAGGATGAAGTCGCTGGATTGCGCAGCCACGATGAAAGCGGCGATGAGCTGGATAATGATCAGCGCTTTCAGACTGGGCAACACGATGTAACGGATCTTGGCCAGAAACCCCGCGCCATCGATCTCCGCAGCTTCATACAGCTCGTTGGGGATATTTTTCAACGCCGCCAGATAGATCAGGCTGCCCGGCCCCATGCCAGCCCACACACTAGGAATCACCACACAGAGCATGGCGAGCGATTCATTCTGAATCCAGCGGCTTTTTGGCAATCCCAATGCCATCAGGATTTGATTCAAAGCTCCGGC
>JAGOKK010000011.1:18658-33059 GCA_017994635.1 Candidatus Cloacimonadota bacterium
GGGTAAGTCATAAACTCATATACTTTCTGACAATTGTCGCCCCATGGCTCCGGTTTGCCCTCTCGCATCGCCGTTTCAAAGGTTTCCAGCCAGCCTGAAGGAGCATAACGCAGATAGTCTTCATAACCGTAGCGCTTTAGAAACACAGGGTTCTGCATTCGGCCATAACCGTTTTCCACCATCACTCTCAGCCTGATCTGCCGGGCTTCTTCGCTATCGTAAAACTGAATGTATTTCCAGGCGGCTTCTCGCACAAGCTGAGGATCACGAGTTCCCAATCCGGCGTTATTGGTGATTCCCGCCCCACTGAAGATGCCCATCATGCGGCAATTGATCTCGCTACCTCCCCGTCCTGAAGGGCCAGACGGACTGGGGGCAAAACCGTATAAATTGGGATCGTACCTGCCCCCCATATTTTGCTGCGAGAGATAATCCATGCGCATGCCGATCCTGCCATCGCTCCACATATGCCCCCAATCACCATCCCGCTGAGCGTAACCGCGCTGAGATTTACCACTCTTATCCCGCCAGGGCTCGGTGGCAAGCCGCAGGTAATACTCCATAGCTGTCACTCCGGCGGGGGAAGCAAAGCTAGCACGCCATTCCTCTTTCTCGGGATCAAAGTGTACAGCATCACCTCCGGCAGCCCACAAAAAGGGTAACCAGTCATACGATGCCTGTGGGCCAATGGCCAGCACAGTTCCATAGATACCGCTCGCAGGATCGCTCAATTGCCTGGCATAGTCTGCAAAGTCTTCCCAATTGGCAGGGGGAAGATTGGGATTGAGCCCCACCTTCTTGAAAAGGTCTTTGCGATACATCAGTACGCGCACCAGAGTCTCATAAGGCAGAGCCCAGATCTTTTCTTCCTCTGTACCCTTCTTCTTGCGGCGGATCACCTGCCAGACTGGCTTTTCCACCCGCAGGTCCATTGCTTCGGGGCTTTCCTTGCTGATGAATTCATCCAGGGGGTAAAGCAGATTGTTTTGGATATAAGTGTCGCTTTGGCGGAAGTTTACATACAGGATGTCCGGAGCTACGCCGCCCGCAATAGCCAGCAGCGGACCAGAATCCAGATCCATGCCCTCAATCTTGATGCCGGCAAAGGCTCGGAGCTCGATCTCGGGGTACTTCTGCCGGAAAGCCTTTACCACCGCCATATTTGCTTTGCTATAAGCATCAGTATGCCGGGGATCGGGAAGCTCAAAGACTTTCAGCACCACCCTTTGGGCATAAGCCCGCGTCAGCCCACCAATCAGGCTGATCAGTATCGTCAAAGCCAGGATCAAGCTCTTTCTCATAGATTCTGAAGCTAATTCACCATCGTCTTCTCTGTGTGGCGTTTCCAATCTCCGCTGCCCGTCTCTTCGCATTCAAGATGGCCGGGAACAGTATCCACCCGGATCTCCGGACTACGCCACATGGGGGGACATAGCTGTTTCCCCCTGCTGGCATGCATTACCCGCTATCAGTTTGCAGCACGTGTATATAATGCTATTTCTGAGTTTGAGCTTTCTGGGTTTCTGCCTTCTTCTGCATCTTTTCTTCCCGTTCTTTACGATGATAGATAAGGTGCAATTCAAACCCCACAAAGGCCAGAAATAAGCCAAACAAGGCCTCCAGACCGATCCAACCGCTCAGTCCAAAGCCGTCCCAAATCAAAAGCAAGGCCAGCGCGATCGTGGGAAATTCGACGGCAGCGATATAGTATTTGTGCATGGTGTCTCCTATGTTTCATTTTCGAGGTCGCAAGCAGGGCAGCGCCTCTGCTCAGGTCTGGCAAAGCAAATCCCAGTCCCCTTATCTGTCAAGATTTTCATGACTGTTTGGCATTCCCCCATTTTATTGATCCAGTCTGATTTTTTAAATTGCCATATGGCAATAGAAATAAACTGGATCAATAAAATGGGGAAATGCCAAAAAAGAACAATGTCCTTGACATCCGGAGCTGTGTTTTGTATATTAGTTCACGATAGCAGGATATCGCATTTTGCTAATATTATCAGCAGGGATAGGATAAATTATGTCAGTACAAGCCACAGGTGTAGCACAGCGCTTAAAATCTTTGAGAATAAAGCTTTCTGTCACTCAGAAAGTATTTGCTAAACTGCTGGATTGCAGCCAGGCCAAGATCTCAGATTACGAATCTGGAAAACTCTCCATATCCAATGCCGATCTGGCGAAAATCGCCGATGCTTACAAGGTTAACCTCAATTGGTTGCTCACTGGCAAGGGGAATATGTTTCAGTTACTCGAAGCTCTCGATCCCTCCGTACTGGGCAAGACCATCCGTCTGCCAATAGTAGGAGAAATCGCCGCCGGCCAACCCTGTGAAGTGCTGGAAAATACTTACCTCGGTCATATCGATCTGCCCATCGGATTTCTGCATTATCCGCCCCCCTATTACGTCTTCCGCGTCGCAGGGCAAAGCATGGAACCATTTCTGATGTCAGGAGATATAGTGGTCTGCTCCGGTGATTGGCGCGACACCGATATCAATGGCAAAGTGATGGCTTTCCGCACCTGGGAAGGGATCACCATCAAGCGGCTGGTGGAAGATAGTCAGCATCGTACCAGTTGGTTGATGCCTTTCAATCACGGTTATTCACCAGTGCCTTACGACGAGGATAGTGATGAGATCACCATGATCGGAATCCTGGATGTGGCGATCAGATCCTTTAACCTTTAGGTACCACGCAAGGCTGAAAGCGTCTATCTTAGTTCATTTCCAGCAGGAGGCTCATCACTCTCTGGCGTTTATCTTTGGCCACGCTGTGCAGTGGCAGATCCAGTTCCTGATGGATGGCGCGCAGACGTCGCAGGATCTCTGAGGCTTTGTGCATAGAAAGGAGTAGGTGCCACTCCGCTTTGTACTCTTCTTTATTCCAATACAGGCTTAGCAGATGGGCAAAATCGTCCAGCAGGCAAAGTTCTTCAAAGCTGAGGGCGTCGCTGCACAATATCTGATAGGGAGGATCCTCCATCCAGCGGTAATGCAGGGTTTTGGCGATCTCCAGCATCGGAGTATCGGGCAGGATTTTCAGCATCCCCAATTGCACGGCAGCAGGTTCACAGGCACACAATTCATCCAGGGAGACCAGCACCGAGCTATAGTTTTCACCCGGCAGCCCTGCTAACAGATCAGCATGCACCCGGATCTTGCCGGCTGCTTTCAGGTTTCGCAATACTTCGCGGCTCTTTGTCCAATCAGACTTGCGCCCACAACGCGCGGCGATAACAGCATCAGTGGTTTGGATCCCGATCTCAAAGCGAATCTTACCCTCCGGCGCGTTTGCCAATAGCGTCAGATCATCATCCGTGATCAGATCGGGATAGATCTCAAAGTGGAAATCCGCGGGGCCGGGATCGCTCATGGCGTACTCCCAGATGAAGTGAGCCAGGCGTTTATTGATGTTAAAACTGCGGTCGATGAACTTGATGGTGCGCGGTTTCAGGGCGATCAGGGCATCCAATTCACGTTTCAAGCGTTCACGATCGTGCTCCCGATCCAGATCGAAACGGCATTCACGACGGGAATCGTTGGCCGATAGGCAATAAACACAGCCATAGGGACATCCACGATAGCATTCGTAGTAGAGCAAATGATCTGCCAAATCCGCCAGATCCTCGTCCCGGTAAGGAAAGGGAACGTCCTTTAGCGGGAGGGAGGGAGGATTTGCAGCCAAAGCGCTAAACCCAGATTCTGCCAGAGCGGCAAAGGTGCCTTCGCCCGACCCATGGATCACGAAAGTGCGGGGTTGACCTTCAAATGCAGCGCTTTCCGGACCGCCGATCACGAAAACTGCCTGGGGCAATAGCTGAGCCAGAACCTTCAGCAGAGCCTGCAGCATCACGCGGTTCCAGATATAGGCCGAAAGGCACAGTACATCAGCTTTGCGGCGATATATCTCCTCGGCGCATTGCAATATGGGCTCGCGAGTGGTAAACACCGCCATCTCGCTCCGGTAGGGCAAGTCGCGGATGATTTCGCGCAGATAATACAGCGCCAGATTGGAATGACTCCAGCTGCTATTGAGGGCGATAAATAAGATCTTCTTCATGAGGAACAGATTCAGACAGAGGGGGCACGGAGTCAAGGTAAATACTCATACTGGTGTGCAGAAAACACTTGACAGCCAAGTGACCAATTCTTACGCTGTCGGAGTAAAGAGATTTGGACTCTTCAATAAGCCAAATCGGTAGGAGATATGAATTACAAGATATTGATCCTGTTTGTTTATACTCTGGGCATTTGGGCATACGCGGCTGCCGCTGACTGGACGATGGAACTGATCGTGAGCAACAGCGACGGCGCGGGGATTCTGGCAACAGGTAACGCCTATCTGGGCGAAATGGCCATTGCTCTGGAAGGCTATGACGAAGAGGACTTTGCGTATCTCTTTCCCCCCATGAGCGATCACTATGTGGTTCCCTATTTCAAACACAACGATTGGGGCGCGAATAGCGGCAATTTCCGCCGGGACTTCCGCAGTACAGAACCCGCTGATAAAACCTGGAATCTGGAGATCAAGACTCAGGCTCCTTACTCATATAACTTCACTTTGAGCTGGTCGGTATCTGGATCGATACCTGCATATTATACCATCACTTTGCTTCACGGAACGCTACAGACCGATATGGGGGCTCAGAGCAGCTACACATACAGCAGCGCAGCCAGCCTTACCAATATGACGATTCAGATCAGCTATGATGCCACAATGCCGTACTCATTGGGGGAGATTGGGGATTTGGTATTTTCCGACAATCAAGCCCGACGGATAGACCTGGGGGATTACTTCAGTGTGGCCTCCGGAGCTCTGGAGTATTCGTTCCCGGCCCATGATAGCCTCTGCCAAAGCATTATCACAGAGGGAGATACTGTGTATTGGGAGCTGTATCCCACTCCGGGCTGGAGCGGCGAAACAACCGTTACCATCAATGCCACAGCAAATGGGCATACCCTGAGTGAGACTCTGAATGTGATCCGAGACAATACAAACAGTCCACCACTTATGATCACTCCACTGGCCCCCATAAACGCAACTCAAAACCAGAGCATATCATGGTGCTGGGCGGGTTTGATCTATGATGCGGATCGGGACAGTGTAGTAGTAACGCTTGGGGCATCGGAATATGCCACAGCCACTTATGATAACGCAGAACAAAGCATGACAATAACCCCCGCTCCGGGCTTCAAAGGCAGTACGGAGCTGGAATTGAACCTATCCGACGGGCATAATGCCCTGCAAAACTATCCTTTTAGCCTGGTGGTGGGGCCAGCCGTGCCGGCAATACCGCAGAACATCTGCCTGCAGGTAGTATCGGGATCAGGCATCAGCATTAGTTGGGATCCTGTGATCACAGACCAGAGCGGGGCTCCCCTCTCTGATCTTCAGTACAAAGTAACAGTTTATGGGGATCTTCCGGGGGAAGACGAAGTGTGGGGGGAATATGGCGGACTCACCAGTCCGGCTCTATCACTTCCAACGCCGCCGGATAAGGCTTTCATCGTAATAATAGCAATCAATGAATAGGAGAAAGATTATGCGCATCAAAAAGACAGTTCTGGTACTTCTGATTATCTTCCTAGCCGCGGTTACATTGCCTGCCGTGGATAGGGCGGATCAGGACAGACCGGCAAAAGGCGAATTGCTGTCAGCGCCTTTTGCAAGCATCAGCCCTGAGCGCGATGGCAATCTGCTGAGCAGCGTGCTCGTGTATGAAGAAGATTTTGAACCACTGCCGACAAATTGGGCCATGGATAATGGCTGGAACATCGGCACAAGCCAGGCTTTCAACCCGATATCCCCTACCAACTGCGCCTTTACCGACAATCCTTACGCAGATAACCTGAATAACTCGCTTTACAGCCCGGTGATAAATCTCCCTGCAGCCACTGAAGCGGGATCGCGGATCGAAATGAGTGTATGGATGGCTTGGAATCTGGAAAGCACCTACGACTTCTTTTACATCGACGTATGGTCGGGAGGAGTGTTGCAAAGCACTATCCTGAGTCAGACCGGAACGCAGGATTGGACGCAGGGAAACCTGGATCTGACAGCCTTTGCCGGGATGGACATACAGTTGGGATTCCGCATCATGTCGGACGGTTCCAATGGCTACTTGGGCATCGGCATCGATGATTTGAGGATAGAATACAATGTGTATGAAGAGAGCCCGGAATTAAACCTATTGAGCCTGAATTCGCAAAATTTTCCCTTCATCTATTCCACGCTATCCGTGGCTTTGGAAGGGCAGGATATGTCCAATCTGGACGAAACCAACTTTCAAGTATATGAAAACGACGTCCTGCAGACTAATTTCTTCCATGTGACCCCGCCTTCCACCGGAGCCGGATCCCGCCTGGTGGATATCGCTTTTCAGATGGATAATAGCGGATCTATGAGTTCATCCATCGCTGCCGTCTCGGCCAACGTGCAAAACTTTGTAAATAACCTGGCCGGATCCGGTGTGGACAGTGCCTTGGGACTTTGCCGCTATGGCCAGAGCGCAAACAGCGGCAATCCGATCCTGGAAGATAACGGAGTCCTGACCACAAACCTCACCTACTTCAGAGATACTGTGTGGGCAAGAAACAGGATTGACGGGGGCTATGAACCCGGATACTATGCCATCACGCAGTCGCTATCCGGCTTTGCCTGGCGTCCCGGTAGCCAGAAGGTGCTCATCATCATCACCGATGAAACACCCAATCAGGGCGGCTCAAACCTGCAACAGGCCATCGATGCCTGCACTGCCAATGGTGCCATCCTCTTTGCCCTCACCTACTCCGGATTGTTTTCCACCTTCACCCCCATCACCGAGGTTACCGGTGGTGCGGTGTTTGATATCAACAGCAGCTTCGATGCGATTCTGGACGCCATCTCCCAGATCATTGTATCAAACTACATCATTTCCTACCGCAGCAGCAATCCATATTACGACGGAGTGCAGCGGAACTTGCGGTTTGTACTGAATTACGGCAATACCACTGCAGAAGATTTTGGCATGTATTTCCCTGGCCAATCACCGCAGATCAGCCGTACGCAAACTACCGCGGCGATGGATACTCAGGCTCAGCTGGACAATCAACCCATCCAGATAGATGCCATTATCACCGATACCTACGCGCCATTCACCGCCAATGCCACGCTGTATTACCGGAATTTTAACCAGAATAACTATACTCCCCTACCGATGCAAAACACCAGCGGGGACCTGTGGTCGGCACAAATCCCGGCCCCAGACGTGCAAACTCCCGGGATAGCGTACTATTTCCTGGCTTCGGACGGTCAATCCACCTCCACTCTGCCCTCTTCCGAGCCAGCTAACAATCCCTTCACCGTGGCGGTGCTACCCAATCTGCCTCCCAATGTGCAACATGTCGCACAGACGCAGACCAATTTCTATACTCCGCTATCGATCAATGCCACAGTGTTTGACGATACGGACTTTGTGGATCAGGTAATGCTCTCCTATCGCCGCTACGGTCAACTCAGCTACACTCAGGTGCCGATGAATAATATGGGTCAGGGACTATTTGGCACCGTGATCCCCGGAGAGACGGTAGGCACATCAGGTGTGGAGTATTTCATCCGCGCCTGGGATAACTACGGACTGACCGGCGTCAGCGGCTTTGCTGACAGTCCGCATTATGTGGCTGCTCTGCTGGATGGCACGGTAATCCCCGGCGGTGAATTGACCGATCTCATCTGGACCCCGGCCAATTCCCCTTATTACGTCACATCAGATATCTTTGTGGGTCCAGGATCAACCCTGAATATCCTGGAAGGTTGCACCATCATCTTTGCCCCCGGTGCCGGTCTGGAGATCCAGGGCGGCCTGAATGCCACAGGCGCCATCTTTGATGCCCAGGATCCATTCATGGGATGGGACGGCATCTTCATCAACGGTGCGCAGGGACAGATCCTGATCCAAAACTGCCAGGTGCAGCACGCGGTCGTAGGGATCACTTTCATCAATTCCAGCGGTTCCGTGATCGACTGTAACATCAGTAAAGATGCCGAAAACAATAGCTTCACCGGCGAGGCAGGAGTGGTGATCGAAGGCGAATCCAGCCCAGTAATCGACGGACTTAATATCAGCAACTACAATGCTGGCATCGTGATCCAAAACACCGATGGGGCAAACTGCAGTCCCACGATTAGCCACATCTTCATTCAGGTACCTCCAGGGCAGGAGCGCAGTGCAGGAACCGGGATCAGCGTGATGGGAAATGTGGGATTGAACCTGGAAGAAGCGGAAATCGCGGAGTATGATACGGGTATCGACTTCAACGCTGCCCCTGCGATGGAAAACAGAAATACCGCGCTGCTCACCAACATCCGCGTGCGCAATTCCAGCACCACCAGCCGAAGCATAAATACCGCGATGAACCTGACAAATGTCGGGATGGTGCAAGCCTCCTTCCTGGAATTGACAGGATACCCAACAGGTTTGAAGATCCAAAGCCCAGATTTGACAAACGCCTCAAACACTGAGTTGGAAAACATCCAGATCGTGGGAGAAACCTCTGAAGAGACCCCACGCAATTCCGATACAGGGATAAAGATCGGTGCCAACGTTGCCCTTACCGCGCAAAACGTCATCATCAACGACTATCAGGTGGGTATGGACTTGGCGTATGCCGAGCAGAGCCTCATACGCAATACCGCACTGCTCACCAATATCCGCGTGCGCAATTCCAGCACCACTAGCCGCACAGAGAGTTATGGGATCAAGGCAATGAACCTGCAAAACCTCACGGCTGAAGGGATTACTATAATGAACTGCACGAGTGGCATAGTGCTGAATAATAGCGCTATACCCGGAATCACCAATGCCGAACTCAACGAATTGAGAATCGGTGGCCTCAGGGATGACCCGGATCGACAAAGCGACGTCGGCCTAGAAATCCTGGGCGATGTGCAGTGCGAAATCGATGATCTGGAAACCAGAGAATTTGCCACAGGAATCAAGATAGTGGGCAATAGCCAGAACCGGCTGAGAACTACACCGCTGCTCACCAACATCAGAGTAAGAAATTCCTCATCCTCCAGCCGCACCGAATCGATCGGCATTATAGCGCGGAATCTGGCCGGCATCTCTCTTAGCAAATGCATCGTCTTCCCCCATTTGATGGATACTCCGAATCAGAACTCCCTCGGCGCGGCCATAATGGCGGACGCTGTGGGAACCATGAATATCGATCACTGCACCTTGTGGGGCTTTGAAAACGGAATCCGTCTGCAGAACTCATCTCATGCCAACCTCACTCGCAGCCTGATCTGGAAGAACACTCCGGACAATGTGGAACTGCAGGAACCGATCCGCCTCGTGGGAAGCACTGTAAACGCCACTTTCTGCGACATTTCCACGCCAGGAGGAGTTTACCCCGGCCAGGGGAATCTGGATATGAATCCGCTTTTGGCCAATCCCCAATCCGGAAACTTCTATCTGAAGCCCAGATCGCCCCTCCACAACGATGATCCGGAGCTTTTGATAGGTGCCCTGCCTTACGATTTCTATGCGCTGGCTGAAGAATATATCCATATCTTCCCGAGTGGATGGAGCATGACGGGGGTACCCTATCTTCTGGAACCCGGTCACGACAGCCCCACCCAGGTTTTCGGCGAGGATCTGGCTCCCTTCTATGTATCGCCCAATCTCCGATCCATCCTGCAATTGAATCCAAACAGCATGCCCGACAGCCTGGGACACGTGGTCCTGAGCACCGCGCCATCATACACTCTGCCTAGTGTCATCCGCCCCGGCGTGGGTTATTGGGTGTTAAACAACTCCGAGCTCAGACCGGTAAGCGTATATGGCTTATTGGACGATGGGCCATATCTGATGGAAGTACCCGGCCAGAATCTGGCGCGGGAAGGCTTCTATATGCTCAGTAATCCCTACAACTGTCCGATCAGATGGAACGACGGCTTTAGCTGGAATGGGGTGACCAATGCCTTCTATCTCTATGATCCCGATACGAACAACATGGAGTTGATCGATCTGGGCAGCAATCCAAATGGCGAAATCCCCCCCTGGTCGGCATTCATCGTAAAAGCCAACAATCCTGGATCCCGGGTGCATTTCCATTATCCCTCGATCCCACAACAACGTGAAATCGATAGCACCCCCATCGGCGTAGCGGAAGCTCCTCTGGCCGAGGCAAACGTTCCCAAGCTTAGCTGGGAAATGAGCCTCAGGGCAGATGCTGGGGAACAAAGCAGTGTGGTGATCCTGGGTGTGGGGGAAAATGCGTCCGACGAGCATGACGTATTGGATATGCCTTCGCTGCCCTTCAATCCCCTAAGCAGCCTGGAGCTGAAGGTCCATAACCCTGGCTGGTCAAACTGGGCAGGAGATTATACCCGCGATATCCGCTCCCCGCAAGACCCGCAGCAGATCTGGGATCTAAGCCTAAACGTGGAAGCCCTGCTAGTGGATGGCGCTTATAATGGCACCGTGCGGCTGAAGATGCAAAGCCCTTACAAACTGCCCTCCCAGAGCAGTTTTCGCGTGATTGATCTGGCCAGTGGTAACTGCGCTGATCTTTTGAACGATGAACTCATCCTGCAGCTCGACCTGCGTCCTGGAGACTCTTCCCTGATCCCGCTGATGGTGATCGTGGATAACCTTCCATCCCCGCAGAACGCGCCTGAGCTAAAGTTCAACGGCACAAACTACCCCAATCCCTTCAACCCCAGCACCACGATATCTTACACCCTGCCGGAAGACAGCATGGTAAGTGTGGATATCTTCAATATCAAAGGACAATTGGTGAGAAGCCTGCTCAGCGATGTACAGCAGCGTGGCAGTCACAGCGTGATCTGGAATGGCCGGGACAGCCAGGATAGAGCATGCGCTTCCGGCTTCTACTTCTACCGCGTGCAGGCAGGCAACCACAGCCTCACCCGCAAGATTCTCATGATGAAATAAACTGATAAACGCAGTATAGTCACAGCGGACTGCTCGCTTGGGCGGTCCGCTTTTTTACCTTGACATTTATTTGCCACTTTGCAGAATGCTCGCATGAGAAATGTCACGATAATTCTGTTGGCGCTGATCGCGCTATCGGCCTGCGAGCTTTTTGAGCTGAGGGATTCCGAGCCGCCCACTCAGGGCGCACCCTGGAACGACCCCGCCAATGAAGTGGAGCTAGCCCTGCAAAACCTGGAATATTCCTATGAGGATTCACGCAATGTCGTGAACTTCAGAAGGTTATTCATGGAGGATTATCGTTTCTATTTCGCTGCGCAGGATATCACCGATTACAGTACCGACAGTGAGTGGAACCGCAATCAGGAACAGGATATGCTGCTAAACCTGCACAGTCATTACGGCTCCGTCACGGTGGATTTGCAACCCCTATCCACGGCAGATGAGATCGGCGCCAGTGAAGCCAAAATCTACCGCAGCTACTCCGTGAAAGCGATACCCAACGGCTCCGCCAGTGTTACCGATCTGGCAAGCGGAAATATGGAATTGCATTGCCGTAAACTATACGGACACTGGTATATCTACAAGTGGTACGATTACCGTTCGGGGTCCACCAATACCTGGGGATTGATGAAGCATGAAAACGGCTAAGCTGCTCCCGATTCTCTTCAGCGCACTGCTGCTCTTCAGTTGCCAGAATCCTTTCCGGCCTTCTCTGCGTGATCATTCCAGCACCGAAATCTTGAATCGCAGCCCGGATGAGCTCTTGCAGAATCTGGAAAAAGCCTATCAGGAAAAGAACATAAACATCTTTAAAGAGCTACTGCACAAAGAGTATCGCTTCGAACTGTTACAAAGTGAATTCAACAGCATCGGCGTGGATATGGATGGCGATGGGTTGCGCGATTCCTGGTGGGGTTACGATCAGGAGATTGAGCTTACCCGCAATATGTTTGAGCGCGGTTCCAGCGACGGCAGCCTTCCGGTGGCCGATAAGATTGATCTACGTTTGCAGATTCCGCCGAGTGAACTGTGGGAAAGCGATCCCACCGATGGGCGGGAAGACTGGCTGATCGTACCCTGTTATTTTGATCTTACTCTCACCTACTATTCCTCAAACAGTTCCTACGTTGCCAATGGCGTAGCCAGATTTTATCTGGTGGAGGAAGCGGGACGCTGGTACATCATGATCTGGAGGGATGAATCCCTTTTATGACCGGCAGAATCCTGGCTGTTGACTATGGCAGCAAACGAGTTGGCATCGCGCTTTCCGACCCCCTGAAGCTTTTCGCCAAACCCTACACTGTATTGGAAAATACTGGCCGGGAGGCCGTACTGCAGGGGATCAAGGACATCATCGCAAAGCAGACAGTGGAGTATCTTGTACTGGGCATGCCCTTTGCCATCGACGGCAGCCACAGCCCCAAAACCACTGAGACGGAAGCCTTTGGGGATTTTCTGAAGGAATCCCTGGATATTCCGGTAATAGAGTGGGATGAACGTTACAGCTCAGCCGAAGCTGAAGCCGAACTGAAGAAAATGGGCAAGAGCTGGCAGGAAGCCCGCAAACTGGTGGATGCCATGGCAGCCGCCATGATCCTAAAGAGTTATCTGGAGAATAATATACATGCGTAGATGGATATACCTGGTTCTGATCAGTCTGGCGCTTTTGATATCGGGATTCACGATAGTGGAACTCCTCACATTCCGGCAGTCCCCGGAACGCATCGTGCGCGTAAGCATTGGCGATAGCGCCCGCACCATCGGAAACAAGCTACAAGAAGCGGGGATCATCAAGCACGCTGTGGCCTTCAGGACCCTGGCCAAACTACGCAGAGCTGATACCGCGCTGAAACCCGGCACCTACATCTTTGGCGGCAGGACCAATCTCTGGCAAACCGTTTCCCGTCTGCGTGATGGACACAGCGAAAACATCCGCATCACGTTTCCCGAAGGTCTTTCTCTGTACAAAACTCTACGCCGCATAGAAAATAGCGGTTTAGCGGATTATAACAGTCTCTACGCCGCTGCTACCGACACCTCGTTGATTCGCCGCTTTACAGGCATGAATCTATCTTCACTGGAAGGCTTTCTCTATCCCGAGACCTATCTTTTCCCCGTATCATCCTCTCCGGACAGTATCATGAGCATGATGTGCTCAGAGTTCTTTCGCCGCACCGCCGCCCAGGGTGTCAACATCACTTCTCCAGAGACTTTCTATCGTGATCTAATCCTGGCTTCCATCGTGGAAAAAGAAGCGGGAAAGGACGATGAAAGGGCAGTGATCGCCGGCGTATTCGCAAACCGCATCCGCATCGGAATGCCCTTGCAGAGTTGCCCTACCGTGGATTACATCCTCGAACGCCAGGGCGTGAGACGCGAAGTGCTGACCAATAGAGACACTGCAATCCAATCACCTTACAACACCTATATCAACCCCGGACTACCCCCCACCCCTATCAGTAATCCCCGCGTGGAATCGCTGATCGCGGCGCAAAATCCCGCCCGGCATAACTATCTGTACTTTTTTTCCGATCGGAAGGGGAATAACGTGTTTAGTAGCAGCTATGCCGAACATCAGAACTTGCAACGCAAGCTGAGACTATGAGAAATGTTTCACTTGACACTCTCAGCCCTCGCTCGAGATTTGCTCACAGTCAAATATGTCTCGATTAACTACAGTACATCTAAATGGAGGAACAATGAAGAAAGTTCTCTTTATCATAATGGTCGCAAGCCTGGCATTGGTGATGTTTGCCTGCGGCTCAAACAAGAAAAGCAGCCCCAAAGCCGATGGCGAACTCGTTTACCGCCCCTCCTGGTGGAGCAGTCAGCCCGAATCTGACTACGTCTGCACCTATGGTCAGGGTACCAACCTTTCCGAAACTTCATCGATGAACACCGCCAAAGCCAACGCTCTGCTGGAAGCAGCGCAATACGTGGAAAGCGAAGTTCAGGGCATGATCAAAAGCTACGAAGAGGAAGCCGGGGTCTATGATCCTCAGGTGCTCGCTCTCTCGTCCAGCGTGGTAAAAGCGGTATCCAATGCGCGTTTCAGCGGTGCTATCACCGGAAAAGTAGAAACACGCAAAGTGGAAGAAAACGGCGGCCCTCGCTTCAAAACCTGGATGCAGGTGAAAATCCCCAAAGCTGAGATCAAGAAAAACTTGATGATGAATATCAAGAACGAAGAAGCGCTCTACAACCAGTTCAAGGCTTCTCAAGCGTTTAAAGAACTGGAAATGGAACTGGAAAAGAATTAACCAGCTCTTGCCCATCTTTTCGCCCGTGTCCTAAACGTCACGGGCTTTTTTTGTCCTATTGGGTGGTATCCTGTTCTTCCTGCCTCCCCTCGCCAGATCATCGGTAGCTCATCACGGGGCCCCCTCTGATGACATGAACTCCACTCATAGGCCACCTGAACCCCACCCGAACTGGATTCAGGAGGAGTTCAAGAAGG
>JAGOKK010000099.1 GCA_017994635.1 Candidatus Cloacimonadota bacterium
TTGCATCTCTGGGTCATAGGTCATTTCATCACCTGCTGGACCTGGAGTATATTCATTTTTGATATAGGGCAATACCGCGTAGCGATAGCTCTTTTTCCCGTTACCGTCCGTCGTTTTCTTGGTCACTTGTTTCTTGGGGACATATTTGCGATATGTTCTGGGGCTGGAGGTCGATGTCATCAGAGTATCTGGGGGTACGAAATCCTCAAGGAGGATATCTTCCCAGTTCAGCTGAGGTAATTCAAAATGCATTTCAAAAGCCCAGACTGTTCGGTTTCTCACAGCAGCTTTGGTCACGCTGGTTATCTTGCAATTTGGTAACCCTTCAGCCAGGCGGCTTACGTAATCTCTGCGAGAGGAGACACCAGTAATGCTTAGGTTTTCTCCATCTTTCTTCAGATTGCTAATCCAGCTATCGCGATGCGTACTGAAGGTGGAGTTGATGATGTCAAAGAGTTCAGTCCAACGGTTCTTATCCTTCAAAACGCCGGCTACGTTGCTGGAAAGCTCCCGGAAGGCAGCGATCTCAGCGCTCAGTTGCTCCACCACGCTGTTTTCTGCCCTCAGGGCGTTTAGAGTAATGGTCAGGGCTTGTTTTTTGTCATCTTCTTTTGCTGCTTGTTGTCTCAGGCTCATGAAGTACAATGTGGAATACAGTACCAGGGCAAAGATCAGGCTTAGAACGATGAATCCGTGCCAAACCACTCTCAGCTCTTTCTGGCTGTCTATCACCCTTGTAGGCAGGAAAGTACATGTGCTGAAATGTTTGTCGTCCGTATTCAAGGCTTTGTAAGCCAAGGCAATTGCAAGGCTGTATTTAGCCAGAACAAGATGGTTGTATTCATCTCCCTCTTCTGATCCACTGACCACCAGTCCCGGGAAACTGATCAAGGACGTCTTGGTGGACATGCTTTGAGAATTGACATACTCCACCAGGTTTTTATCCGCCAGATCTCCAGCAAGCACTATACTCTCAGGTTCTCCGATCTGAGCGCTATCCATGGCAAGAGAAATCTTGGAGTATATTACCTGCGCATCGGGAAAATCCTGAGTGATGTGAATATCCAGGGTTTGAGTCCACTTACCATCCTGAAACACAAACAGCTTACGGTACTCGTTCCCCAAATATACAAAAAGATTGGTTCCTGCCAGATCATCACCAATAGAAAAGCGATAAAATTCTGTGAGGACAACATCGTTTGCGTCAGCGAGCTGAAAATATAGCTTGGTTGAGCTTTCTTTGCCATAGTTTATGATGGCATCAAGCAAAAGGTTTGGGCCTGTGTGGAGCCAGTGTTGTGGTCCCCCTTCAGCATCAATCACACAAGATTGCCAGGCTGCCGCCTTTTTTGCTTCACGGCTCATGTTCGTCTTACGGAAGCGAGCCATATCTGCCCTTTTTATCTTGCCTGGTTCATCTTTGATGATGTGCTGGTCGTGCAGATTGACCGCTACCACCCCATCTGACAGGGCAAACCTGGCAAACATCAAAGTAATCGGACTTACCTCCATGCGAGGCTGTTGGGGCAGATCAGACGTTTCATAGGATTCCGAACTGCCCATATCGGAGATGTCCAGTTCGTCAGAATCCATGAATTGTGAATCCAGAGGGATAAAATCCACGTCAGCGCTGCTTGCTTTTGCTTGATCACCTTTGTACCAATCAGCATCCAGCAGCATACTGTCAGAGCCCAGAAGGTATGTTTCGGCACCATCTTTGCGCAGATGCACTATTCGTATTATTTGTCCGTCCTGAATGATACCGAAAGCTTCTTTGGCTGATTTCTTCATCACATTATCCTTAGCTTATTCTCATATTACGGACATCAATTGCTGCATTCTCTTCTTGTTATTGGCGAAGTTCAGCGCTGTTTGCTGGCTTATCACGCCTTTTTGATAGAGATGCTTGAGGTCCTGCTCCAAGGTACACATACCCATTTTTTTGCCTTCCACCATCATCTGGTAGATTTCACCGATATTTTTGTTGCGTATAGCGGCCTGTACACTGCTGTCCACAGATAGTATTTCCTTGGCCAAGGCCAGTTTCCCATCGATGGTGGGTACCAGTTTCTGGCTCATGCACACCGTCAGCACATCTGCCAGACGGTTGCGTACTCGTTCCTGTGAATCGGAGGGAAATTCTGCCACGATGCGGTGGATGCTATCGATCGCCGAGCTTGTGTGCAGAGTAGTAAAGGCTTTATGACCGCTATCTGTGATTTCCAATACTGTTGCGATAGTCTGAGGGTCGCGCATTTCACCCACCACGATTACGTCCGGATCCTGGCGTAGAGCTTCGATGGCACCATGCTCAAAGCTGAGTACGTCCACACCCACTTCGCGGTGGCGCACCAGGCACTGTTTGGAATGGTGTACATACTCGATTGGGGAATCGATGGACACGATGTGCGCGGCGTTTTGCCTGTTGTTCATGTCGATAATGGCATTCAGAGTGGTGGATTTACCGCTGCCGGTAATGCCGGTGATCAGCACCAAACCGGTTTTTTCATAGCGCAGGTTCATCCGGTTTGCCACCACTTCCGGGATGCCCAGAGTCTCCATTTCCAGTAGGGAATCATTGATACGACGGAAGTTCGCTCCCAAAGAGTTGCGATCAAAAAAGGTGGTGCCGCGGAATCTTACTTCCTTGCCGTCTATCTCAAAAGACAGAGGGAAATCCAGGCTCTTTTGCATGAAAAGACGCTGCCTCTGCATGGGGGAAAGCCAGCTAATGATCAATGAATTGGTATCCAATATGGAAAATTCTCCCAGATCCTCCACCGGACTTTTCTGCCCAAATACTCTCATCCAAATCTTACCGCCACAGCCAGGAGCTCCCAGATCCACGTCCGATGCTTCCAATTCCCGGGCACGGCGCAGGATATATTTCAGGATGTCGCGGCATTCAAACTCTCGTTCGGCATGGTGTGTCAGCCACTGGCTAATGATTTCACAGACCTCCACTCCCTGGTAGTTCAGTGGTATTTCCCGGCTGAGAGCTTCGGTAAAGCTAAGTCTATTCATCGGTTCAGCAGTTCCTCATCGATAAGAGTGCTGCGACTGG
Source organism: Candidatus Cloacimonadota bacterium (assembly GCA_017994635.1). Classification (GTDB taxonomy): domain Bacteria; phylum Cloacimonadota; class Cloacimonadia; order Cloacimonadales; family Cloacimonadaceae; genus UBA5456. Next base: position 3,065 of record JAGOKK010000099.1, read on the forward strand.
AAAGCGACAACCTAACTAGGCAGCGTTTCCATTTCACCTGCATGCACTGGATGAGGTTTAGCATATAGCGTTCTGTGAGTGCCTTTTCATTGTATGTGAAGTATTCTATCAGTCGGCGACGTGAAAAATGGCGGACCAATACATCGCTGTTTGCTTTCAGGGCAGTAAAACTGGGCTGTGGATTGACAAAGGATTCTTCACCCCACACGTCGCCCTCTTTCAGGGAATCCACCAGATCTGTATTGTAGTACACATTCACAAAGCCGCGTTCGATGAAGATCATACATCCATCGTCTTTATCCAGGGGAATGGAAGAGCCATTGGTGTATTCCTTCAGGGTGCCCATGCTCTTGAAGCTGAAGATCTGTTCTGTGCTAAAGCCCTTTAGCAGCAGCATATCAGGCTTTTTATCTGGTTCAGGAATATGAATTTCAGGCTCAGCAATCACGGGTTCAGGAGCGTTTCCCTTGGCTTCAGCCAAACCGGCTTCCACCGCACGCATCAGTTCATCGGGCTGGATCGGCTTGGCCAGATACATAAAGGCCGATTGGCGGATACTACGGAAATCTACATCCAGACCGGAATAACCTGTGGTTACGATGATCACCGCTGAAGGCTGCATATCCTTAAGCCGGGAAATCAGCTCCAAACCGCCCATACGAGGCATGTAAATATCCACGATATAGAGATCATACCTGTCTCTTGCCACTTTTTCCAGAGCATCCAAACCGTCTATTGCGGTGCTTACCGTATAGCCCATATCCTGCAAGAAAGTTTGGAATATGTCTCGGATGTTCTGTTCGTCATCCACTACCAGGATCTTTTTTGTACTCATCATATCATCCAGTATGTTTTGTTGATACCTTATCTTTATATGCTATCAAGGTACTGGTCTTCAGCACTCTTACCGCTTGCATGATCTCGCCAATGCGGGTTACTGCATCCAGGATATCCTGCACATTATTCAGTAGCGATTGATCATCATTTTCCTGCCCCAAGCGCTTGGCGCGCCCCAGGGACATGGTGATCACACACAGAGGGGTATTCACATCATGGTCCAGCTTCGCTATTTTTTTCAATTCCGGGATCATTTGTTCCAGCTCTTCCAATTTCTGCAGCTTACTGCGGCAAGTATGCAATTCCTTCTGCATCATTTCTTTGAATTTGATGGCTTCCTTGGCCTCTTGCCGAGAGCGATGCCAAAAAAATATCATGATGCCTAGCATCACAAAAAGCACAGCATAAAGGGTTGTTCCCAATGCACTAAGTAGCAATATCGAGGAAGCAGTGTTGACTAGTTCCATACTCATTTTCCCTATCTCAGGTTTCTGATACTCTTACTTTTTATCATATGAAGCAAAAAAAACCAAACTTGTGATTTATGCAAGCTCTTTATGTGTGTCTGTTGTTTTAGTTCTATTTTGTGCATCTCTTATCCTGTCTTAATCCCGAATATACCTAATGGTCGCTGCATTCATAACGTTATCATGCCAAGCAGTTATACTCATATCACTTAGAGCCAAGTGATGCATGCCACCCTGATCCATTACTCCACAGAAATATTTGTAATCATCGTCGCTAACCCCGCTACCTCTTAGATCCCTTCTTCCCATCGTCATGCCGTAAAGACTGGGATAGGCTCTCACATCAGATCCTGTTACAGTGGCTCTCAAAACGCCATTGATATAAGCCTTCAATACCCCGTGGTTATAGGTAAGCGCATATGAAGTCCAGGGATATTCATAGTGAAAGATGTTAAAGACAGGAATCAGGCCAAATAGTAGCCAATCATAGATATCAGCAGTTCTGGTGTGAGGCACCACTGCTTCCAGCATGGTGTTGTCTTCATCATCCTGGGTAACAGCAAAATGCACGCTGCCATCATTGCTATCATACCATATCCCGGCAGAAGGTTTGTTACGGAGCGTTGCATTCGAGGGCTCACTGGGAATCCACAGCAGCGTCCCTTGTTCGTCCTCATGATATTTCCTGCCATTTTTGTCAATCTTGGCAAAAGTCATTATAGTAAAGGACTTATCGGTATTTATGCTATCTGCTCCATTCGGTCCTATCTGAGGTTCTACAATCAAATAATCGTTCATGCCATCAAATTTTGCACAGTAACGGCTGAATGATCCGCCCCATGGAACTGTATTGGAAATAAGTGTAAAGCCCCCAAAGGTTCCGGTATATCCGTTCTGGTTCGAATCCGGCACGTAGTTATTATCTTCAAAGAGCCAGGGCAAAAGATTCAGCCTTTCCATTTCCAGATATATGACACTCGGTCTTGTTACCAGAGCTGTAATATATGGATAGTCAAAGGCCATCTCAGCGTGTCTGGCTACAGAGTATCCCTGCAAAGAGCTACGGATAAAGCTTTCAACTTTATATTGATCCTGGCTTTCGCTGAAGCTGTATCTGAGGCTGTCTATCACACTGTTTCCTATCGTGAACCCGGAAAAGCTCTGCGTAAAAGTTAGGATCCCCGTAAATGTGTCTTCCTCCAAATAGGTATCCAGAAATCCTACCGAACCCGCATTGCGAATAGCATTTCTAAGGGCAAAATCACTTACATTTTCGGATTCCTTTTTTAACTGATTCTCGATCAACACATCAGGCACCCCGGCGATTCTATCATTCAAGCTTACCAGGATGGATGCAAAGATCGTGGTCATAAGCAATACAAACATCAAAACTGCGCGTCCCACTTTATCCTCCCTGTAGATAGCTATTCATAAAATAGCTCTTCATCTGAATGTTGGAACGCAAAGGCTGATCTGGATTCCAAGGAGAATCTCGCCTAAAGGTAAGCAGCACCTCAGCGGAACGCACTTCGCTGGTATCAGTGGTTAAAGAATCGGCTAAATCAAAATAGTTAAATCTAATCCGCTCAATGTACATGATGTAGCCCAAGGGCTGGATTACGGAACCATCCTGTTTAATAGTTAGTACTTTTCCCTGTGCAGAGCTGCTGTCGTCCAGAGCAATATGGATCACATGCAGGGTACTGGAAAGGGAATCCCCCGCCACATCCCACAGTGTTTTGAACTCAATCCTGTTAGTATCCGCTATAGTACACACATCGCTCACCGGGATCCCTATCCCCGCCATGGCAAAAGTGTGATTTAAGGTAGTGGTAACTTCATCCATGTGCTCAATCATGGATCCAGTATAATGCAGCCGGGTTACCGTTTCCCGCATTTGCATCTGAAAGGTCATGATCATCAGCAGCAATGTAGCCGCTATCACTACGCTTCCCAGTACATCCAGCATTACACTCATGATACTACATAAAGGTCCGGGTAAATAACCGGGTCATTGAATACGGTTGTTTTAAGTATCCGGGACCACTCACGGTGATCCGCACGCGTTTAAACAGGCTATTAGGGTTCGGAGTAGCCAGATCCTGCCCCAAAGAATCACAATCTGCAGCTACCGAAGTAACATTGAAAATTACCGGTAAATGTGGATAGGTCTTGGTAGTGGTAAAGTTATAAGAATCCACCAGATCATCAATATCCAGCTGGCCGGAGAAAAGCTTGGCATCGATTTCATCCAGGAATGCATGACAAATCTGGGAAGCTTGAACCACCATCGTAGCATTGTTGATATAATCTGTTTGCCTCCATATAGCTTGGTTGTAAGTCAATGACAAAGTAGTAAAGAGGACCACTGCCATCAGTGCTAAAAACATTTCCATCATATTCATCTTT
>JAGOKK010000100.1 GCA_017994635.1 Candidatus Cloacimonadota bacterium
CAAGACCAGTCTGGGGCAGAGGATCGATTTCTGGAGGCGGAAGCACCTGCGCAAAAACAAGCATTTCCCCGGTTACCCAGATTATGATCTGAAGGCGGATGCTCGCTGGTATCAGGACTACATGAGCCCCGAAGTACCCTTTGTGTTACAGGATTTCATCCCGGGTTTGACCTATGACTACCGGGTGATCGTATTGGGTCAAAGGTATTTCATCAGTAAACGTCACACAAAGGAGGGAGATTTCCGGGCCAGCGGGGCCAAGCTCTTTGATTTCCAGCTGGATAATCCCCAGCCCATGCTGGATAAAGCTGAGGCATTGTACGCTGCCTTTGGTACTCCCTTTCTCTCCATCGATCTGGGCGAGGACGCCGCGGGACATCTCTATCTCTTTGAATATCAGGCATCTCACTTTGGGATCAACGCCATTGTCAGGGGCAGCGGTTATTACATCCGTGATGCCGGCAACTGGCAATACGTGGAAGCAAAACCGGTCTTCGAGCGCTACATGGCAGAAGCGCTGCATCGCTTTATCTAGGTCATGGTCGCCAGTTACTACCTTATCAAACCATTTTATTCTCTGTATTGGAGGATCCTGAATTTCATCTCGCCCCGCCGTGAAACGGTGTTTTACGTGCACAGCGCGATAGATCTGCAAAACTGGCTGCCGGTACAGAAATTCCTGGCTCAGATCCCTCTGGTATCCGATAAAGCCAATACCCGCAAGGAGCTGCGCGACATGGGCTACCGGGTGCGTCCGCTCCCCGTTTTTCCCAAAGCAGTTATCATGTGCCGGGTTGCCACACACAAGTTCCCGTCCCGCAAGGTGATCAAGGTCGGTATGACGCATGGTGCCTACCATTTCAAAAGGATGCCCAAAGCCGAGAACTACCATCCCTTTAGCCTCTATCTCTTTACCAGCCCGCAAGATCTGGCCAATGCCGAGAAGATCGGGATCAGGATCGGGAAAGTAGGCGGATATCCCAAATTGGATCCCTATCTGCCGCCATCATCTCCTTCGCCCCATCCCAAAGGCAAAAAGAAACTGCTCTTCACCGCCACCTACCATGCCAGCGGGATGAGCGCCATCCAGCAATGGCTAAACAGACTGGGTGATTTGACCGCCCTTTATGATGTGTTCGTATCGCTGCACCCCTGGATGGATAAAGCCATCAAAGCCCAGATTGCAGCGCTGCCAGATGTCACTTATGTCCGCGATAATCCCCTGCCCTATATAGCGATAGCCGATGTTTGCATTGTGGATAGTTCCTCCGTGATCGGGGAAATCTGCGCGCTGGACAAGCCCATGATTTCCTTCATCCTGCCGCCCTCCCCGCGCAGTGTTCCGGAGATTGCACAAGTTCTGGACAAATGCAGTATCCGCATTGAGACCTTCGCGGAGCTTCCCGCTGCCATCGAGCGCGCTTTACAAGCCCCTGCCGAGTTTCAAACTGCCCGAAGTGAGGCCAATGCCCTATTCTTTGATTGTCTGGATGGAAACGCTGGAAAGCGCAGCGCCGAACACATACTCAAGCTATTACCGGAGTTAAGCTTATGAAGTATTGCGATGCTCATTGTCACCTGGCTGACCTCAGCCATGTCATGACTATCCCGGATCTCGTCAAAGAAGCCGCGGATCACGATATCACGCGCTTCCTCTCTTCAGCTTTGCGCAAGGAAGATCTCGCCTGGTATGAAAGCAACGCCGATGATCCTACTATCCTCTATAGCGCCGGCATCCACCCCTTTTTTGATCCTTGCGATCTGGAATATGGCGATATCGCACGCCTGTGCCAGGAGGCAAAGATCTGGGCAATCGGAGAGATCGGGCTGGATAAGGGCAATCCAGAGTATGCCGTCATGAAAACGAATTTCGTCAAACAGCTTGATCTGGCGATGGATCACCGTTTGCCCGTGGTACTGCACATTGTGGGGTATCAACAGGAGGCTTATGACATCCTCAAAGCCTACCCCCTCAGATATCTCTTTCACGGCTATGCCGGATCCATAGAGGCCTTTCGCCAATTTATGAAGCTGGATAGCTACTTCACCATCAGTTCGCGCATCCTAAAAGAAGATAAACGCGAGCTCCTGCTAGAGATGCTGAAAAGCCGCCGCTTTCTCCTGGAAACCGACATCACGCAGTACTACGTGTCGGAAGGTGAGGCCAATCCTCTCCTACGTTTGGAAGCTCTCGTGGAAGAAATCAGCAGACTCTTTGGGGTAAGCGAATCTGTACTGCAAAGAATCCAGGCTACAAATTACCAATTGCTGACGGGACGCGACATCTGATGCTTAGCGATTTTTCCCGTACGGAACTGCTGATCGGCGCGGAAGGCCTGCGCAGGCTTGGGCAGTGCTCCGTGGCAGTTGTGGGCTTGGGGGGAGTGGGTTCTTATGCCGCAGAAGCCCTCTGCCGTGCCGGTATCGGGCATTTCATCATCATCGATTTTGACACTGTGGGCCCTACCAATATCAATCGTCAATTGCTCGCCACCAGCCAGACCATCGGCAAACCCAAGACCGAGCTAATGCGCCAACGGATTCTGGAAATCAATCCCACAGCCCGCATCACTTGCCATCAAAACTTCATCGATCAGGAAAACCGGGCGGACCTGCTGAATGGTGCGGATTTTATCATCGACGCCATCGATAGCCTGGGTCCCAAGATCGGGTTATTGGAATATCTGGTGAAAGACGAACGCAAACTGATCTCAGTAATGGGAGCAGGGAACCGGATGGATCCTTCACAGATCCACATCGCTCCACTAAGACAAAGCCATCGCTGCCCCCTCGCGCGCAGAGTACGAAAGTTCCTGCGCCGCAGAGGAGTAGAGGGCAATTTCCCCTGTGTCTATTCAGCTGAAGCTCCCCTGATCCCCGATCCAGAGGTTCAAAGCGACGCGGAATTGATCATCGAAAGAGGCAGACAACGCCAAACTATCGGCTCCATCAGCTACATGCCAGCCATCATGGGCATGATGGCCGCTTCGTGGGTGATAAATTGCGTTATCCACTCCGACCTGATAGAGACTATCTGAACGTTCGCCCATGCATCCGCTCCATATAGTATGACCCGTTTGAGTCTTTAATCAACCACCTAAATCGGATACAAACCCATCGACATCCACAGATTGAATGATCGGGGATGTGATATTGAAAACTTGCATTCATCCGGTCAAGATACCTAAGGACCGGACAAGAGATTGGCGTCATATTATTTCGGTGTTCTAAACAGCTCACATTAGCATAAAGATTCCTTGCCCTCTTGTAGCTTGAGTCCAACCTGATATTCACTTGAATGCCTCCTGAACTGGATTCAGGAGGGGTTCAAGAGGAGTTCAAGATGAGTTTGGGGTGGCAATGGGCACGAGTAATGATTGTGTCGCCCCTGGCGGGGCTTTTCGTGCATTTGTTACACCTAACGAGGGGCTCCGCAACGCTTAAGCACCCTCGCTATGAATAGTGTCGCCCTGTGAGCAGTTCGGTGGCAGACTGGTCTAAGCCTACGGTTTTGACTATTCCCTCGCCCAGGGTCTTCAAATTGAGAATCACTGCCAATTCCTCATCCCTCGGATAGCTCATCAAGTAGGATAGAAGTAACGCAACAAGACAGGGATCTGATTTGAATCAAGTACTATTATGATCTGCGAAAATCCGTTCGATCTGCGTCATCTGCGTGCTAACTAAATCGAGATTGCGGCCAATACCGATAGTCAGCTTGCCTGCCGTACAGCGGTATGGCTTCAAACGCAGACCTTCATGCCTAACTAATTGTTCTTTGATGCGTTCCAGTAGCTTGGCTTCCATCGTATCTCCTTGTGAGTAGTATTGGATATACTCTCTGGAGCAAGGAAGCCATGACCCTGTATTAACACAAATACAGATGCATAACGATGCGATAGAATTTGGAATTTGATTTTCTAATTTACTTTTTCTTGGCATTGGGTTATTTTATTGAAAAATGGGTCGATTCTGCCATGTTGAACAGTTACTGGTTTAGATCAATTAGTCATATTGCTTGAATATATGAGTAAAGTAGAAGTATTTTTGGAATAAAAAATGGAGGTACGATGAAATATTTCTCTATTATGGCATTAGTGATCTTGTGTTTTTTATCGCATTTAGATGCTATTGAAAACTTAGAGACGATGACTACCTTGTACGGAGAGTTTGATGGCTCTAGGTTTGGAGAACGAGTAGTATCCATGGATTACAATGGCGATGGCTATGATGATGTGATTGTTCACTCACCTTATTGGAACCCCACAGGTGTGTACAACAGCAATCAGTGTTGGGGGAAGATATACTTCTATTGGGGAGGGCCCAATATGGATAATATTCCTGATTTCGTGATGGAGGGAACTGAAAATTGGGAATTATATCCGGCAGGACCATTTAATGGGGGTGACATCAATGGAGATGGGATTGACGATATGGTAATCACCCTGCCCGTAGACCCGGCTTGTGTTATAGCAGTATATAACGGAACAGCCAATCCCACGGGAATACCAGATTTGACAATCACCATTCCTTATGAAGTAATGGATTATATCGTTGCTGCCCCTCTAGGCGATATCAACGGAGATGGTCGTGCAGATTTGGTGATACACTGCCCGCTATGGGGTTATCCTTATATCCAAAGATTAATAATCTGGACCGGTAACGATGCCCCATTTGTGACCCTTGCGGAAACGACTAATGGTTCAGTATCAAGGTCGGCAATTGGACTCGGGGATGTAAATGGTGACGATGTGGATGATTACCTCCTCCAGTATGGTATTCCAGGAGGAACAAACATGAATAGCAGGATAGTGCTGTATTATGGGAACACAAATTTCCCACAAGTTGATAGCTTAGTAATATCTGACAACACCAATGCTATAACTATCAGTTCAGCCAGCCCAATAGGAGACTTAAATAATGATGGATATGCGGACTTTGAGTCGTATGTGGGTAAAGTGTGGTTTGGAGGGACAGATTTAACACCGATTCATGATCTTGAACTGGTATATCACAACCCACCCTACCATGAATGGTTCAACCCAGGCCGTAATGTTGGCAATCCATTCATATATGGCGACTTAAACGGAGACGGTTATGACGACGTTATTGGATCGACGCATCAAATCAATTTTTACCAGGGTGAGATTGGCATCTGGGTGGGAGGACCAAGTATGGATGGGTTGATTGACTTGTATTTATATCCGCCAAGTGATTACGGAACTAGAAATTTTGGGTATGCCAAAGCAACTGGAGATTTTAACGGGGATGGATTATGTGACATTGCGGTCTCAGCTCCCATTTGGGGACAAGGAACGATTTTCAATACGACCGGTCGGGTATTTATCTATTCTGGCAATGCAGCGTTATCAGATACGGTTGTTGCAAATGATGATCCAGTTGAGGCAGAACCAAAGTGGGAGATAAACGTATATCCCAATCCCCTGCGTACAAACGAGCAGCTAAAGATAGATTTATTGGGGTCCGGTTTTAAAGCTTCCACTCCCTTACTTCTCGAATTGTTTAACCTAAGAGGGCAAAAAGTAAGTAGTCTTCAGCATATAGGTGAAGATCTGAACGGGGCTACCCTCTCAATGCCTGTCCCGAATATTGCAAATGGTTTGTATCTCCTCAGGATTATACAAAACAAAAAAACCGCCATAATTAAGAAAATCTGTGTTCTAAAATAGGAGGAACAATGAAGAAAGTGTTTCTGGTTTTTATTTTGCTTACTATGTCTGACAAGCTGTGCTTTGATTCTGTTCATCAACGCTTCGGTCATGATATCTCCTTGTTCCAGATGTGATCATCGATCCGGAGCCAGGAAAGCACTCCCCTTTATGCTGACAAATCAGGATGTATCAGGATACCAAGGAGATTTTGCTTGCCTTATTTGAACATCTCTTTTCTATGGTTCAGACAAGGAAAGAAGTAATAAGGAAAGATTTGAATAGATGTATGAAGCTGTATGGGATGAGAAGAAGAACTCTATCATCCTTCTCGAAAATACGATAGACCATGAGAGTGTGTCACCAAGACCGGTGTTCTTTGAAGAACTCGACTTATTGGGATTTGCTGATAAATGGGAATATCCAAGAACAAATGCACCACTATTATGGGCTTTAGGTAGAGATTACTACTATAAAGGTGTTCTTGTCGCACGAGTAACAGGTGGCGATTTATATCAAAAACCTGATATCGATATTATTCATAATGGGCGGTTAGAGCCAGTTGACCTAGCTCACACAATTCGTAGTAATGCCGACATACTGAACAATCTTGTTGGGGAGGCATTAGAGTTCATTCGCCGAGTTCAGAAGGACTACAGCAAGCATCCGTCTCAGCTAACCGTAGCCTTCAGCGGTGGAAAAGACTCTCAGGTAGTTCTTGACCTTGTTTCTAGGGTTGTTAACCCAGATGATTACATTGTTATTTATACAGATACTGGTATGGAAATTCCATTTGTGGAAGATACAGTAGATTACACTATTAAATCATATCGATCTAGGTATCCGGCATTTAACTTTATTACTGCTAACCCCTCATCAGATACCGATAAATTGTGGGAGCTGTTTGGCCCTCCGAGCCAAAAGATCAGATGGTGCTGCTCAGTATGCAAATCTGTTCCATTTGTCCAAACTCTTAGAAAGCATGTTGATAATAAAAGGTTGGCAAATACCATTGTATTCGAAGGTGTAAGAGCAGAGGAAAGTAGTCGTAGGAACAAGTATAAACGATTAG
>JAGOKK010000101.1 GCA_017994635.1 Candidatus Cloacimonadota bacterium
GGTTCGGACGCTCATGGATACAGCACGGTTGGCGTCCCCACTACCTGGGATATCTCGACCCTATACGACCGCACCGCTGGATATGAAGAATCCTGGGGGCCTTCACAAATTCGTCCGATGCTATCCGCTGGACCTAACCTTGTGAATCATTTGGGGCACTCCAACACCACCTATAACATGAGGTTATCAAATAGTCAGGTCTCTTCCGTAAACATCACCAATGACGGCGCCACGAATAACTTTTCCATTTACTTCACGCAGGGCTGCTACGCCGGTAGTTTCGATAACCGCGAAACCTACCCTGGCATGTACACAGATGACTGCATTACAGAGAAGTTTACCTCTCTACCCACTTCTGCTGCCGGCATGATAGCTCATTCCCGTTATGGTTGGGGCATGCAGGGCTCCACAGATGGCGCATCGCAGTACTTGCACCGCGAGTATGTAGACGCGATGTTTGGGGAAGGCATCCATGAGCTAGGATACACACTTGTAGATAGCAAGATCGATAACATCCCCTTTATCACCAATCAAGCAGTGATGTATTGGGTAGATTATGAGACCAATCTTTTCGGTTGTCCTGCCATGATGGTCTGGACCGATACACCCATGCAGATGACAGTAAGCCTTCCTTCACAATGGTTGGTTGGCCTCACGCAATACACGATTCAATCTGATGCACCCAATGCACGCTTTTTAATGAAAAAGGATGGCCAACGTTTTTATGATGCCTATGCCGATGATAATGGCATCATTACTATTAACCTGCTTGAAAGCCTTACCCCTGGTAATTACCAAGTTTATCTGAACGCACCGAACTTCTATCCATATCAAAACACCGTGTTTGTAACCGCCAGCGAGATGCCTTATGTGATTTGTAAGGACGTTAGCTACACCGATGACGATGACGTGATCCACACAGGGGAAGAGATCACCGTCGGGATTACTGTGAAAAATGTCGGTATGGTAGATCAGGCCAATAGCGGAACGGTTACTATCAGCTCAGATTCTGACAATATCCAAATTCTCCAAGGAGATCTCAGTTTTGACGCTCTGGCAGCAGGGGACAGCCTGTATGTCGCCGATGCATTCACTATCCGAATCGTTGGCAGTTTCCCCGATCACACTCAAGCTAACCTCACATTCAACGCCATCTTTGATACGTACGAAACTAACAGCTTTGGACGCATCACGCTGGCTGCACCGCTTCTTTCCCTTGATTCATATACTATTAATGGACCCTCAAACCTCATCAATCCCGGAGATCAGGTCAGCATCGGATTCCAGGTTCAGAATACAGGATCCGGTACTGCTTTTACACCTAGCATGATTCTCTTTATCGATAGTCCTTATGCCAGTACCAACGTGTTTGACATTCCTCTGCCAGCAGTAAATGCAGGCGGAACCCTGAATGTACCTGATGCATTTAATGTAATGATCTCTGAAGCAGCGGAAGATGGGAGTCAGATCGATGTCTCCTATATGATAGCAGCTGAAAACGGTAACGTGGTGGAAGGCATATTCGCCATCCATATCGGTATGATGAATTATGGCTTCGAGCCTGATATGCAAAACTGGACCAATGCACAGCTGAACAACAACTATGTAGATCAGTGGCATCGCTCCAGTACCCGAAACTACACCAGCGGGGGCACTTATTCCATGAAGTTTGGCGGAAGCGGATCCAGCCAATACGCTTCCACTGCATATGGAGCCTTGATCAGCCCCGAAGTGACTCTTGGTGTAAATAGCCGCCTCAAATTCTATCACTGGATGGACGCCGAAGATCACGATACCAATCCCAATTCCGCCTGGGATGGCGGGCTGGTCCAGATGTCTCTTGATGGCGGTGCCTGGCAAAGCATTTCTCCCGTTGGCGAATACAACCATACTATTTATAACAATCCAGCCTCTCCGTTCCCCGCTAATACTCCGGTCTATTCGGGTACTTTTGATTGGACAGAAGCCACTTTTGAACTCGCTGAGTATTCTGGCACAGCCCGTTTCCGTTTTGTCTTTGGTAGTGACGGTTATGTATCTGGTGAAGGCTGGTACATAGACGATGTAAGACTGGAAAGTGATCCTGTGGCAAATGCTGATGGCGTCCAGATTGTGCAGGCACTAAGTCTAAACCCAAACTATCCCAATCCTTTTAACCCAAATACCAATATCAGCTTCTACCTGCCCACCTCAGAACGGGTTAAGGTAGAGATTTTCAATCTCAAGGGACAGCGGGTTAGGATGCTGTACAACGATGTTGCTCCTGCTGGAAATACTCAGTTATCCTGGAACGGCAAGGATTATCATGGGGCAGCCGTAGCTAGCGGTGTATATTTCTACCGTCTTAGCACACCCACTCAAACGATCAGTCGTAAGATGATGCTGATGAAATGAGCAAAGTTCTTGCACTCACCGGTGCCGGCATCTCTGCCGAATCGGGGATAAGAACATTCCGCGACGCTGGCGGCCTCTGGGAGAATCGAAAGGTCGAGGATGTCGCCAGTCCCGAAGGCTTCAAGCGCGATCCCGTCCTGGTATGGGAGTTCTACAAGGAACGCTACGCGCAAAGCCTAAGTGTCCAGCCCAATAGTGCTCATCAGGCTTTGGTGAAGCTTGAAGAGCACTTGGGCGATGATTTTCACCTCATCACGCAGAATGTGGATTGTCTGCATGCTCGGGCTGGAAGCAAGCGTCTGTATGAGATGCATGGCCGTCTTGATTCGTGTTTCTGCGTCAGCTGTCGCACTCATTTCCGAATGGAAGAATGCGATCTGGAGCAGAAGACTCCGCTCTGCGAACGTTGTGGCAATCTCCTGCGTCCGGATATTGTCTGGTTTGGTGAAATCCCTTATTTCCTCTATGAGATTGAGGAGTTGTTAAAGAATACCGATGTCTTTCTGATCGTTGGAACCAGCGGCGTAGTATATCCTGCCGCAGGATTCGTAATGACCGCCAAGCTTTTTGGTGCCCATACCATTGGCGTAAACCTGGAAAAGCCTGATAACATGGGCTTTATCGATGACTTTCATCAAGGCAGATGCGGGGAAATACTCCCACTTGTCATTGACGAATTGATTACGCGCTTATGAGCTCTGACGATCTCTTCTTCGGATCCGACTTTCTTGGTGACGAAGAACCAGAAGAAAAACTAAGCCTCAAGGAAGGTGAGCTTCGCGAAGTATCTGTGCTGTTTGCCGATATTCGCGGTTTTACCAATATCTCCACCCGTTTTGAACCAGAAGTGATTCACGGCAAAATGGACGAGATCATGAAGATCTTCACCCGCTGCATCAATTTCTACGGTGGATTTGTGGATAAATATATCGGCGACGGCATCATGGCCCTGTTCGGCGCGAAAAAAGCCACCGAGCATGACACACAGCGAGCCATCCTCTCCGCCATCAAGATGCAGGAGCAACTACGGCTGTACAATAATCTTCTTGCCCGTGAACCCGGGTACGAGGATCTGGTATTGGGGCTCAGAGTTGGCATCAATACTGGAGTCGTCTCGGTGGGCAAGGTTGGCCAATCACGCGAGGGGGATTTTACCGTCTATGGTCCTGAGGTGAACCTTGCCAGCCGCATGGAAAGTAATGCCCCTGTAAATCGCATCATGCTACCTCTGCACACCAAACAATTGGTGGAACACATATTTGATTTTGAGCACCTTGGTCCGGTACAGGTAAAGGGAGTTGATGAAGCGGTGGATTGCTGGCTCGTGCTAGCGCAGAAGAACGAGGGGAAAAGGGCTGCCCAAAGTGTCTTCATCGGTAGGGAAGAGGAGATGGCACGTCTGAGGGAGGCATATACTCAGGCTGGAGACAGTTTATGCCTTATAGGTTTGAAAGGTGACGCCGGCATTGGTAAGAGTCGTTTGATCCAGGAGTTTTGTTCTGATCTAGATTCTGGGGACATACTACGTGGAGTATGCTCTTCGATTTCTCCCAGCCCCTTCAATCTATTCACCAGAATCTTTGAAGATCAATTTCAGTTGAAACATAATCTTCCTGTCGCAGAAAAGAAAGCCCTGCTGGAAAGCTCCATGGCATCAATCGCAGCCAAGAGCAGTTCTCCGGAAGAGATCATGGATTGCATACCTCTGATCGGTTTGCTTCTGGAGATACGCTACGATGATCCGCGGGTCAAACAGAAAGGTAAAGATCTCCTTTTACACGTTCTCAGAGCCATCGAGTCTGTTTTGATGACGCTACTGCGCAATGCCCGGCCTTCACGACGCACGCTATTGCTCATTCTGGACGATATCCACCTTATAGATGAAGCGTCTGCCCAGGCTCTGGATCACTTGATTAGCAGAATCGACGCGGAAGCCATACCCATGCTTCTTATCACACTGTACCGTCTGGATTATCCCATTCTAACCTGCATCACTGAGCATAGTAACTTTCGCGAGATTGAACTGAATGCTTTGTCAGAGACCAAGATCAATGAATTGGTATCTCATTACACGCGGGACCTCAATCTCTCCGATAAAACCCGCCAATTGGTCCGTGATCTATCCGCCGGTAATCCCTTTTTCCTGGAAGAATGGTGCAATTATATCGCCAATCTGCCCAAGACCGAGCTTGATGAATACCCCGTACCAGGAAACCTGCATGCACTGATCCTGTCCCGCCTGGACAATCTTCCCCAAAACCTGCGTTTACTACTGCACAAGGCCTCTGTGATCGGAAATGAATTCTTCGTGGAAATCCTGCGCGAAGTAGAGAAACGTCTGCATGATTCCGTGGATGTGGATAAAACTCTGAAAGATCTGGAAGATCATTCGCTAATCATGCGAATGCTGGGCTTTGATTTCTCCACATATTTCTTCAAGCACATCACCACGCGGGAAGTAGCTTATCAAACTCTATTGCAGCAAAATCGCAGAATGCTGCACCAGCTTACTGCGGAAGCTATGGAAAGCCTTTTTGCAGATCGTCTTGATGATTTCAGCTACGCCCTAGCCGATCATTGGCTACGTGCCGAAGCTCCCGACAAAGCCAAACCTTATCTGAAACGGGCTATGGAATCGGCGGCTAGGGTGTTTGATAATACTCTGGCGCTAAAGCTGGCTGACGAACTCTGCAGGATCATAGACAATGGGGATGAAAAAGCGGATATTCTGATCAAATCAGCAGATATCAAATGGCTCATTGGCCGCTGGGATGATGCTGATAAAGACATCACTGCTGCTGCAAATCTAATCAGTTCCGGCTCCATTCATGCCTGCGAAATCCACCGTTTTAAGGGCATTGCGGCATTCTTCAGGGGCGACTTTGGTACAGCTCTCGGAGAATTTGAACAGGGATTCGCACTGGCTGAGCATCACAATGATCCACTTCAGCTTTGTGTAGCCTATTCCAATCTTGGTATTTGGCATCAACACCACAAAAAATTCACAGAGGCCATCAGTTTTCATAGCAAGAGCCTCGAGCTGGCTAAATCTCTGCAGGAGAACCAGCGTCAAGCTAAAACCTTATCCAACCTCGGGCTTATCTATATGGAACAGGGTGAGTTTTCCAAGGCTGAAGCTTCTTTCCTGCAAAGCCTTGCCATCTCTGAAGAGCAGCGTTCCCTTCGAGATGAATCGATCGCCCTGGGCAATCTGGCCTGGGCATATATGAATAACAACCGTTCCGATGATGCCTTACCTTATCTGAACCGCAAGCTTGCTCTGGCCACCCAAATGAATGATAAGCTGGAAACCATCAAAGCGCTAGGCAATATCGGCAACATCCACAGCGACAAACACGAATATAGCGAAGCTCTGAACTGTTATCGCCGCATCCTGACTATCAAGCAGGAACTGGGAAATGCGCAGGAAATCGATAACACTCTGAAAACAATAGCCGAGACGGAAGCTCTGGCTGCCGTGGAGCCTTCACAGGGATAAGTCCTCATAGACCTTGCTGACTTAGTGACGAGTGGCACCTCCTGCTACCTTGTCAACAAGCCTGGCAGCCCTTAAGTCTCAAATTGATGTCCAAGTCATGCCAAACACATCCCAAGCCCTGCTCAGGATGTCTTTGGTAAGACCATGGGAAGACCACTTACCAGATGATAATAGACACCCTTTATTGATCCTGAGTCATGTTCATTCCATTCCCCAAAGATTTTTCTTTACAAGAAAAAGAATCATCGAGAAACTGGCACTAGAACTTCTGGACTTGATTATTTAATGATTCGATGGATGATGATTAGCTTCGGAACGATTGCTCCGGATGCTTGAAACAACAAATGAAAACACCAAGACTAGAGAGGAGTCACAGCAATGAAAAGAAACATGCTTTTCACGCTATTAGTTGCCTTTCTGTTGTTGGGGACAATTCCGGGTTTTTCGCAAACTTTGGAATATGGTTTTACCACGACAATGGGTACCTACTCTCCCATAACGGGAGGTCTTCAATTAGGCACAGAAACATCTGACGACCAACGATTCGTAGATCCCGCCACCCCTGCTGGAGGCACAGTAACTACAGGACCGGGAATACCAATCGGCTTTGATTTTATGTTCAACGGAGCAAGCTTCGACCGTCTGGCTGTTAACAACAACGGCTGGATTTCCCTGGGCCAATCCGCGCTCACCCCTTCGGTGAATATCGCTTCAAGCTCTGCTTACACTCCCATCGCCAGCACCACAGCGATCGATCCCC
>JAGOKK010000012.1 GCA_017994635.1 Candidatus Cloacimonadota bacterium
CTTCAATGGGAAGAAACTCAATCACTCTGTCCAGGATACTGGCCCGGAAATAGCTGTTCACCAGCATGCGCTGAACCTCCCAGGATAGGTCGTCGGTAAGCGACTTTACAAGCATCAGATATCCTGATTCGGTGAAGTAATACTTCCATGTGGACAAATTGTCCACTACGGAGGTTTGCTCTTTGATTTTGAAGTAGTCAGTCCCCTCAATAAAACGTGACTTGTTGCGGTTGAAATTCCTTTGAAGGTTGTTTGTGTCGATCTGGTGCAGCTCAGCGATCTGCTTGTAGCTTACCACCCTCTGTCCTTTGATCTCCCTGGCGGGGATCGTAGAAGCTTCATCCTGAAGCTTGTTGATTTGCATGATCTTAGTCATGGCTAACTCCTTTGATTTCAGTCGAAATAATAAGCCAGAGACTTGACTACGCATCCAAAGGAAAGCGTCCTAACCTCACGGTTTCGGAATCTCAGGCAGTTGATTTTTCAGTATATACTAAAAAACCCACTCAGGCGGGGAATTACCCCTTGTTGATATAGACGAGCGCATCATATTCCCGCCCAGAATTCTTGCCAAGCTCAAATTCTCTTTCATTTCCTTCGTTTGTCATAGACTATATCTCGCACTGTGGCGGCACTCAAATAAAAGCGGTCTGCCACAGTGTGGATTGCCAGCTTCATCTGAAAGCCCGCAGCTACGAGTTCTTTTACCTGCCTGCGGATTTCCGCGTTCCTGCTCTTGTCTGATTTACTCATCAGCTTCCATCCCCTGTAATATTTGTGTGTATTTATCCTTCAAACTCTTGCTTTTGGCATGATCCCGGAGCAGCTTCAGCTTTGCTACACGGTCTAGATATGCCTTGCGAAGCGCGCAATCATAAGTATATCAAACCGGTAAAATTCATAGCAATACACTGAAGAAGGAGCTTGTCATGAAATACATCATGATACTGATCATGTGCTTTCCAGCACTAGTGTTACTCTACGGTGCATCCGGGGAATTCTACAATGGCTCAATTGTGATCGAATTTCCCAATAGCTTAAATCCCACGGTTGAAGATGGAGTCGTCATTACTGGATATGCTGCAGGAACTTCACATAATCATCTTGTAGCCATTTTGGGTTCTTCTCGTTTAGGGGCTTGCCATCAACCGAATAATAGCTTTGTGCGCCGTCCAGATCTGTTTTCATGAGCTTCTCTGTCCAATCGTTGCATTTTTCACTAGCTCCGCTATAAGGAGGATTGCCCATGATCACCAGAATCGGTTCCTGATGCTTCACTTTGTTTGCCAGAGCACATTCTTCACTGATGTCGTGAGAGATGGGCAGTTCGGTTTGCAGGGGGATGTCCGGCTCCAGGGTGTTGGAGAGATAGAGTTTGAAGCGTTCAGCTTCGCTCAGTTCATAGCCATGTTCCGCTAAGAGATAGCTGATCTTTAGGTGTTCATCTCTGAGTCGTATTCGATCTGATCGTCTTTTTATCGTTTCTCTCAGGTTTCTATCTTCCACCCCCCTTCTGGCATGGATTCCTCCCGAAGGCCAGTT
Organism: Candidatus Cloacimonadota bacterium; assembly: GCA_017994635.1. GTDB lineage: Bacteria > Cloacimonadota > Cloacimonadia > Cloacimonadales > Cloacimonadaceae > UBA5456. The sequence goes on from JAGOKK010000012.1 coordinate 1,543, forward strand.
GAATCCCACCCGAACTGGGTTCAGGAGGAGTTAAGGTGGACATCGGGTGGAGATTGCGTCACCAGAGAGGAAGCCATTGATGATGGCAGGCAAAGACCTATCGAAGATAATCTCTATACCTTTGTCCCCGTATAGCTTACGTGACTCATCTTCATACCCGGAGCAGAAATATAGGTTTTTACTATATTTGGGCTTGACATATTAGCGTACTCCTATAATTTGTCATCCTACACTACTAAATAATAAAGGAGGCGCATACCATGATCGGTAACGCAATTAACACACTCGCAAAGGCTTACCCAACTCTCGAAGGATCCCGAATCCTGAAGGTGATGAACGAATCCCCAAACCGTCCGGTACGCAGTACGGCTCTGGAAATAGCGCTGCATACTGGGCTGGATGTGGAGCAAGCGGAAAAGACCATTTACCACCCTTCCGCCATACCTATGGTGGATAGCAAAACCCTACTTGACATCGACCGCCGTATGATCGCGCTGATCGATGCCAAAGCGCATTATCTCACAGAAATTGGGGGCACAAGCAGCCCCTTCGATGTGGAAATCGCCGCACTCACCAAGTACCGCAAGGAATGTACCAAACCAAACGGCAGCCCCAAAAGCTTTCCCGATGAAGACCGCAGAGCCTATCGTCGCCAGGCTGCCGCCATCCGTCGTCTCTTGGAAAAAGCCGAAAAGGACGGTCATTACGAGGCTGTGGCAATCGTGAAACAAAACCTGAGACTGGGGCGGACCCTGCTGCTCTGTGATGAGTCCGGCACCAGGCAACTCGAAGAGGCAATCGACCATTGAGTTATCTGCCGCGTAGCCCGTATTGTAGAGAAAGCATAATTCCCATGTAATCAAGGAGAAAGCTATGAAAGTACATTACAATCACATGATCAAAGCCTACAGCGGCACCTGCGATGGTCTGGTTTATTACTACGATCCGCAGTTGGAACGCATCCTGTGCCGCCGCTATGTGAGACCCCGGATGTCCACGGCCAACCAGAATCTTTGCCACACCATGCAAAACCTGAAGACGCTTGAGCTAAGCCCGGAATATATCAGTGACCTCAGATCTTACAGCAGAATGCTCCGTAAACCGGGCACCCGCATTCCCTGGTTCCCGATCTTCATCAAGCTGATGTACGCCCTGGCCCGGAATCTTGGAACTGATCTTATGACCATCACGAAAAGCGCCATCTACGAACAAGATCTGCCATGTAGAAGTGTGAAGATGGCGGTAGAGGCAGGGCTGCTGGAGCCAATCCCAGATTATCAGAGACTTGATCGCGATATGTGAAGCGAGTTCAACGAGGTGTGTCGCCCCTCTCAGGATTGCAGACGTCTCGTCTGCAGAAGCGATGCAGTCGCAGCTTTTAGGGAACTTCGTTCCGTATCGACACGGGGACGTGTCGAATCCTGGGGCTCCGCTGCGCGGAAGCACCCTCGCTATGACTAGTATCGCCCTCCGGGCTGATGGAGACCTTATCAACGTGTTCATTACCTGCATAAATATGATCGTTTAGTATAAACAAAGGTATAGCATCGAAGCAAGACGTGATCATTGGCAATTAAAAATAAGACTGGAGCGAAAAATCGGGGAAGGCCAGGAAACAAGAGTCTTGACAGATAAGTCTATCCAGAAAACTTATGAATCAGGAATTTATGAATTACCAAGAGCACTATCGCCAGGATGCCCTCGTCTTTGATTACTTCGATGCTGGACAACTCAGCCCAGGTGAGTTGCGTCGTAATAGGTTTATCATAGATTACTGTGATATCAAGCCGTCGATGGAGATTATGGATGTGGGCAGCGGCAGAGGTTGGTTTAGTCTTGCTGCTTCGGCCAAAGGTGCCAAAGTAACGGCTCTGGATTTGAGCGAGCACAATTTGAAGCGTATTAAGGAATTGGATCCCAGGATAGACACTGTCTTGGGAGATGCCTGCCAGATTCCACCAGGTGACCGGCTTTACGATCTGATCGTTGCCCTGGAGGTGTTGGAACACATTCCAGAACCTGCTCTGGCTTTGGCCAGTCTCAAACTCCGGCTCAAGCCCGGAGGCAAGCTCATTATCACTGTGCCATATAAGGAAGTAATCAGATCTTCACTTTGTATCCATTGCAACCAGCTAACTCCTCAAAACGCCCATTTGCACAGCTTCGACACGCTCAGCATGACGAAACTATTAGCTGAGAGTGGCTTTCGCGCCATAGAGACCAGACTTTTTACCCACAAACTGATGACTGTGCTGAGGTTCTACGAACTAACAGCCAAGCTTCCTTACGTAATCTGGTATGTTCTGGACAGGTGCCTGGGACTATACAACGATAAATACCATTATCTGGCAGTAAAGGCAAGTCCCGAATAAGCTCTACTCTCATCCCAAATGCGCCCAGGGATCGATCTGCCCCACGAACTACCTGGAGTAAGCACCAGATCCGGAGCAGGGCACCGAATGACCCGCGAGGTAAATGTATCAGTACTCTCCGGCTCTGACCGGATTGTCAAAGACCTTAGAACCTGATAATCTTCCTGCTTTGGCTTTTAGCTCCGCTGTCCAGTTTCAACAGATAGATCCCGGCAGGAACCCGTTTCCCAGCGCTATCCAATCCGGTCCATTGCAGTTCAAACTCCCCTTTAGCGCGGTCTGTATGGCTATAGACCTTTTGTCCCCGAAGGTTATAGATGCTCAGAGAGTATTCTTCCTCGCTGTCCTTGAGAGCTACACTGATCGTAAGCGCATCTTTGAAAGGATTGGGATATGCGTTTTGGAGCATGGGAATAGATGGGGTGGAGATATGGGGATCGTCAATCGCGGTCGGTTCGGGGAAGACCAATTCTATTTCAGCGAACATCACCATACTGCTATCCGGCCATACATGAGGATTGAAGACATATTCTGAACCCCACTCCCCGTCATCGACGAAGAGCAAGCCCAGACGGCCGACCTTTCTGGTGCCCTGCATCCCGGTATACACCACTTGGTCAGCGGGATACACATACATCATCCTGATCCCGGACAGCAACGGAGTGTCGATATCATTCAAATACAGGGGATCGCTCCAGGATGCGCCGCCATCTGCAGAACAGATGATCACGGTTTCCGGGCTGTTTAGATAGGGTAGATCTTCGGGATGTTGATCAGGCGCGTTATGCGCGTCTCTGGCACGTTTACTATCCTGCCACAGCGCTACCATCATGTTTTCCTGATTCACTTCGGTGTATCTTTTCATGTTGTAATGGAATATCATCGCATCATTGGCAGCGGTAGTGTCCCAATGGGGAAAGGGGAAGATGGTCTGAACTTGGGGATGAGGGACACCATCGACGAAGGTCCAGGAATCCGTCTCCCCCCAGGGGTATTCCGTATCCCAGGGAGTAAAATGCGGATAGGCAACATTCTGGGTATTACCCCGTGGATAAACATCTTTGATGACCATGGTGTTATCTGCGGGATCGAAGCGATATGACTTGATCGTAAAGAAATCAGGAAAAAACGCTCCGGAAGGAGTATTTAAGATCCAGCTCCCGATCGCCTGCAGTCGGCCTGCATTGTCAAAGACGGCGTTAAAATGGTTTGAACTGCTCGGCACCCAGAAGAGCTCATCATAAGCATTACCCTCGTCGTCTTGATAGTATCCGTCCGGATAAAAGGACTCCAGAATGGGATTCCATGAGGGTATCACCGATGGGTAACTATGATATACCCAGGTGCCCTCGCCGTAATTGTCACAGACGAAAATATCCAAAGAGTTTTCATCATAGATGTTTTGATCCTGTAAGTAGCGACTATGATACCCGATCAGATACACCTTGCCGCTGGGATCGCACTTTAAAGTGTAGTTGGGGCGGCGATTGTTTACTGGATCGATATTCCAATCGTTTAGCAGAGGGACAGTACTATAATTCCAGGCCAGATCACTCCCAGAGAGCAGCATGTCAGTGTTGAAATCAGCATAAGCCAGCATCGCGTTTTCGCAGGGCATATAATGATCAGTGGAGTTCTTCGTCATTACATAGACTCTGCGCATTTCAGGATTCGGGGAGAGACCAATGGTGATTTCCGGCCAGACAAACTCGTTGTCGGAAGTGCTGCCAATAGTGATGGGATTGTCGATAATGATCACCGGAGTGATGATGTCGCCTGGGCTACCGTCCAGAATGCGGTCGTAGGCAAACATGACCTCCAGGGAAGGATCTTCATCTACATTCGCATGCCACACATACAGGGGTTTACCGCTATCGTGATCCAGCGCCAGGGCAGGATGACCTTCATTGATATTGCTGTGGGAAATAGTATCTACACTGGTAAGCATGCCGGAGTTATCGATCCGGGCCCAATATACTCTGCGGGGTTCCATTCGCTCGGTACGCGCATGGAAGGCACAGAAATAGCCTCCACCGAACATATTCGGCACTCGCTGCAGTGGTTGATTGTTGTATCCTCCGATCATGTAATCGTAGTAGGTGGTTTTCAAGGTATCGGGACCGTGCACAAAGCTGAATTGCGGCACTTCAAGACCACTCTTGCCGCCCTCACTCTCATGAGTTCGATGGTCGATAAGATCATGCGGCCAAGCCTCCTGCAATGCAAAGGCAAAGCCCAGATGGAGCAAGATACAAAAAACAAGGAGTTTTTTCACTCTATCCTCCTATTTTGGTATATGACTATAAGATAACAATCATCGAGACATAGGCAAATTGCATTTACATGCAGCATTCAGGCGGCTTCAAGCTCCCTTCACTCGGGACTCCAGCCACATCAGTGCTATTTCTACACCGGCCTAGGGAGCCAAAACTGAGTAAACACCAGGCATCTTCTGCATATCTTGATTAGAATCTTTCGATATAACAGTTAGCTTGTCTATCATGTAGAAATGCACTATATTATACATAGGCTTTTGACGCCTTTGGCATAATAATTGCAAAGGTACGCATCAGCAATTTTCGCAGGATTGTTATCCCATCCGGGAGGATAGAATGGACTTCAGCAAACTGGCCAATCTGGCCATGAATGACAATGGCTTCGTGTTTGATCCCAATTCGGGGTATAGCTACACGAGCAACGAAACCGGCATCTACATCATGAAGCTGCTGGCTGCCGGGAAGAACAAAGATGAGATCCGGGAACAGATAATGGCAGAATACGAGGTGAACGAAGATAGCTTTGCCAGCGACTATGAACACTATATGCTGATGCTGGAAGCTTTGGGATTGGTGGATTTCTAGTGGTTACAGCTCCATCCAAACCTGATCTGTCCGCACTTGATATCACCATCGCCGTCACTGGGTTGAAGACGGGGGATAATCCTCAGCCAGGCGTTCCGGTAATTCGTAGCATTCGTGCTGCCGGCTTCAAGGGCAGGATTATCGGCCTGGTATATGACTCCATGGAATCCGGTATTTACCTGGATGACCTGGTGGACGAAGTGTATCAAATGCCCTATCCTTCCGCAGGAGCAGAAGCCTTTCTGGTGCGCTTGGAATACATTCTTGGCCGCAGCAAAATCGACGTCGTGATCCCCACTCTGGATGCAGAAGTGATCCTCTACATCCGCTTGCAGGACGAACTGAAAAAAATGGGGGTGAAGAGTTATCTACCCACTGAAGAATGCTTCTTGCTGCGCGACAAGACACGTCTGGCTACCTTCTTCCCTCCCAAGGGGATAAACGTTCCGGATACCACTCTGATCAGCGAAGCAAGCCAGGTAATCTCTGCGAAAGATCAATTCCCCATGATGATCAAAGGGCGCTACTACGAAGCCTTCAAGGCCAATAATGCGGAGGAAGGGCTGAAGTACTTTTACGAGATCGAAGGCCGTTGGGGACTGCCCATCATCCTGCAGAAACTGGTGCCCGGCGATGAATACAACATCGTGATCGTGGGTGACGGCGAGGGTGGCATCCTGGGTATGGTGCCGCAAAAGAAACTGGTGATCACGGACAAGGGCAAGGGCTTTGGTGGTGTGGTGGTAGCCAATCCTGAACTGGACGAATTTGCCACCAAAGTAATCTCTCTGCTCAAATGGCGTGGGCCCTGCGAATTGGAAGTGATGCGCGGTTTTGACGGAAATTATTACTTGATCGAGATCAATCCCCGTTTCCCAGCCTGGGTCAGACTGGCCGAAGGTTCGGGGCAAAATCAACCTGCCGCTGTGGTGTTGAAAGCCCTGGGACAAGAAGTATCACCCCTGCCACCAAGTAAATCCGGCACTCTGTTTATCCGTCATGCAGAGGACATCATTGCCGACATCTCAGTGATGGGCGAAGTATCCGCCAGAAGTGAATTGATAAGAAGGTAACTAAATGAAAAAGACATATATAGCCCCCAATATCGAGCGCAACAGCGCGGGCAACATGAACAAATACGGCTCCAAGAGTGTGGTACGCCATCAAGATAGGATCGAAGGCGTCCTCATAAATGACCTGGTGAAAAATTTCGGCTCTCCCCTGATCGTGCTCAGTGAAACTCAGATGCGCAAGCGTTACCGCCGGCTTCTGGATGTGATGCAGATGCATTATCCCAAAGTGGAAATGGCATGGAGCTACAAAACCAACTATCTGGCGGCAGTTTGCAACATCTTTCACCAGGAGGGATCCCGCGCAGAGGTGGTCTCCAAAATGGAGTATCAGATGGCCAGAAAGCGGGGAATCGAGGGTAAGAGCATCATCTTCAACGGCCCCGGAAAGACCGCTGACTCCCTGCGAACCGCCATCGAGGAAGGTGCGCTGATCCATATCGACCATCTTGACGAGATGTATCTGATCGAAAAACTGGCCAAGGAGATGGACATACAGGCGCAAGTGGCGATCCGAGTGAATATGGATACAGGGATCAGTCCGCAGTGGACCCGTTTCGGTTTCAACTACGAGAATGGCGAGGCGTATCGCACCATTCAACGCTTACTCTCCGGGAAAGCCATGAAGCTGCGCGGCCTGCATACGCATATCGGAACCTTCGTCCTGGATGCCAATGCTTATTATTGGGCTGCCAAAGCCTTGCTGGAACTGGCTACACGGATCGAAAAGGAACATGGCATTGTGTTGGAATACATCGACCTTGGTGGCGGTTTTGCCTCCCAAAACACATTGCATTCCCAGTATACTCCCGGCGAGCTGGCCTCGCCATCTTTCGATCAATACGCCTCCGCCATCGGTAATGCCTTCAACGAATCCCACTATGTGAGCGAGCATCTGCCCACTCTGATCCTGGAAACAGGCAGAGCTCTGGTGGACGAAGCCGGATACCTGATCTCCAGTGTGCTTGGCAAGAAAAACCTACCTTCAGGCGAACGCGCAGTAATCCTGGATGCCGGAGTAAATACGGCCATCACTGCATGGTGGTATAAACTAAAGGTTACTCCTACCAGAACCTTCCCCGGAGCCTATCAGAATACGATCTTCTATGGGCCCTTGTGCATGAATATCGATGTTATCCGTCCTGCCGTGCCCTTCCCCGATCTGCATTTCGGGGATAAGGTGCTGATCACTCCCGTGGGTGCTTACAACAATACGCAGTGGATGCAGTTTATCGAGTATCGCCCCCAGATTGTGCTCATCAGCGAAACTGGTGAACCCGAGCTGCTGCGCGAAGCTGAGACTTTGGATGATATCACTGCACGTGAGCGGATCCCAGAACATCTACGAAAGATCTGATGAAGTGGGGCAATCTGAGGGCCTTCCTGAAGGCCATACCCAATGCCTATTCCACCACGCTGTTTTCTGACAGCATGGGCATAGGCCTGGCCTTGATGGCGCTTACCTTCGTATCCCCAATCGTGGGTTTGGCAGGGATATTGGGCTTACTAATCGCCATGCTGGCATCCCGCGCTCTGGGTTTTGAAGGCTGGGATTCTAAAAGCGGAGTACTATCCTTTAACAGCATGCTGATCGGGCTGGCGATAGGTTACTACTACCCCTACAGTGGAGCGACAACGCTGAATCCGCATTTCTTCTGGCTCATCGTAATAGCCTCTTTGGCTACGATGTTCCTCTATATCGGGATCAATTATCTCACGCAAACACTGCTGAAAATGCCCTCTATGAGCCTGGCTTTCTCGCTGGCAGCAGTATTCTTTTGGTACTATCTTGTCCGCGGCGGCTATTTCAGCGGGTTGAACTTTCAAAAGCCTCTGATTTTCTCGCATCATCTTCAGCTAAGCTGGTTTTGGCAGGATTACTTCCTCAGCCTGGGCAGCATCATGTTTGTACCAGATGTGGTTGTGGGTATCATGGTGGCATTGGTACTGCTGCTGATCACGCGCATTGGATTCATGCTCTCGCTTGTAGGCTGGAGCATCTGCTTCTCTCTGCTTAGGTACGCCAATCTGGGCGAAACCTACGGGATGTTCTTTCCCGGCTTCAACCTCATCCTGATTTCTATGGCCGTAGGTTCGGTATTCCTGATCCCCAGCAAGAGTTCCTATCTGCTGGCGATCTTCGCCACCGTCACGGGTTTCCTGCTGGCTTTTGCCATGTCCGGTAAATATTACTATTCAGACCTGATGTCCGGCCGGCCCTCCTTCCTCTATCTGCCCATCTTTGCCTTTCCGGTAAATATCGTGGTGCTCGCTCTGATTTATTCGCTTCGCTTGAGGCTGCATCAGCGTTCTCCGGTAATGAACGATTACGGCATCCTGCATCCGGAAAAGGCTCTGGACGCTTATCTCTCGCGTTATCGCCGCTTCGTCAGCACCGGTGTTCCGCAGCTCCAGATGCCGGTATCTGGACAGTGGCTGGTCACGCAGGGGCACGACGGCAATCACACCCACAAGAATGAGTGGGCACTGGCTTGGGATTTTGAGATGGAGGACAACTCCGGCAAGAAGTATTCCGAGCATCAAGAAATGCTAAATGACTACTATTGTTTCGGTAAAGCGGTCTATGCCGCGGCTGCCGGCTATGTAAGCAAGGTGGTAAACAGCATTCCGGACAACCCCATCGGCACAGTGAATACAGTGGATAATTGGGGCAATTATGTCAGCATAAACCACGGGTACGGGTTTTACACCCTCTATGCCCATCTGAAAGAAGGCTCCATCAAGCTTGCGGAAGGCGATTATATCAAGATGGGTGAAAAGATCGGCCTGGTTGGCAATTCCGGCCGCTCATTCGTTCCTCACTTGCATTTTCAGGCTCAGGCCGCCATCGATGCTGGGTCCCGCACCATCTTCAGCCACATGGTGAATTACAAGGTACTGCAAGCTGACGGAAGCTATCGTTTTGAAGCCAGCGGGGTACCCGAAGAAGGCGACAAAATCTCCCCCCTGGTGCCGGAAAAGGATCTGGCAAACATCCTGCAACTGGGCTATGGACAGGTACAGGATTTCCAGGTGAAGGACTCTAGAGGAATCCGAAACGAGCGCTGGAAAGTGGAGCTGGATCTTTTGGGCAATCACAGTATTGTATCTGATTCCGGCACCATCCTGGATTTCTCCGTTTATCACGGCATCTTCAATGCTTTAAACCTGAAGGGCAAACGCCTCAGCGCACTCTCTGCCTTTGCCCTCGCTGCCGGACGCATCCCCTGGGCAGAAAACCAACGTATCGGCTGGAAGGACGAACCCAGCCTATCAGTGGTGATGAATCCCTTGTGGCAAAACTTAACGCTCTTTCTGATTCCCTTTTTCAAACCGATCCGCGTGCGGAGCAGTTCTGTGCTTTTCGCTGAAAATGCCTTGTTACATCTGGAAAGCAGCACCCAGCTTAGCGTTCTGGGCATGAGAATAGGAGGCTGCACGGCGAAGCTGATATTGAGCCGCAAAGATGGAATCAAAGAAATCAACCTGTTCCGAAACCAGGAGCAGATACTATGCGCTACTCACATTGATTGCAAGGAGCAAGACGATGAATAAACATGTGGTAATGGCGTTACTGATCCTGAGCGCTATCTCAGCGCTCTTCGCCCAAGGCATTCAGGATTCCTATCATGCAGAGATGCGGGGCGACTATCCCAATGCCCTGGCCGCGGTCGAGCAGCTGGCAGCAGGCGATCCAGACGAGCTATTTTACACCATGCGCATCGCCTGGCTGCAATACCTCAGCGGAGATTATCATACGGCCAGGACTACCTATGCCAAAGCCCTAAACAAGCTCGATCACCTGGACGCGCATCTGGGTATCCTGAATTGTCAGCTGGCTTTGGGGGAATGGTCTGCCGCGCTAGGAAACAGCACCCAACTTATTGCCAGGTATCCTGGCAATCCCATGCTCCTGGGCAAGGCTGCTTACGCTGCTTTCATGAAAAAAGATCACGCCCTGGCCGCACAGTATTACGGCGATATACTTGCCCTCTATCCCTGGGATCTGGATAGCCGTGCCTATTACGTGAACAATCTTTACCTCAGTGGTAAGATCGCCGAAGCCAGGCATGAATATACCACTCTGAAGAAATACGCACCACAATCCCAAATGGTGATAGACTATCAGGGCATATTGGATAAATGAAGAAATCTTGGCTCGCGATCCTGATAGCTATCAGCGTTGGCTTACTCGGCGCGCAAATGGATCCACTGCATCACTTACGCTTTCAAGTGGCACAGAATCCTACGAACGCAAATGCCCGTATGAATCTCGCGTACCAATTGATGCTGAGCGGTGAATACAACGAGGCTCTGAGCCACTATGAAGCTCTGCTGCTCCAGGGCGCCAAACACGAAGCAGCTATGACAGGAGTGCTTTGGGCTCTGCAGAGTTTGGGCAAGTACCGCGAAAGCTCTCTGAAGGCCGATAAGTTCTTGTCCAGCAGCTCCGATCCATCTCCAATCCTCAGCTACAAAGCTTATGCTCTCTCAGCTACTGGCAGGCATCTGAGCGCACGGAGCTACTACAGCAAGGCCGGAAAGCTCGCTAAAAATGAAAGCACCGCCCAGAAATCCTCTTTGGGCCTGGCTTGGGAATATCTCTGGTTGAGTGATGCCCCACGCGCCAGGGTACAGCTAAACAAACTGACCACCGAGGCAGCAGTGGAACCCAAAGAATGGCTAGATAAAGCAAGTAATATGATTACGCTGAAGGCCGGCACCGATTACGATGACCTGATCAGCACCGGGCTGAGTTACCAACTGCACAAAGCCGCCTGGGGTTTTGGTGCAGAGTATGAGGAACTGTTTGTGGATTCTGAGCGTTTCCGCCAGATGATAAGCGCCAGAGCAAAGTGGCAGAGCCCTATCATCGATCTGACAGCGGCGGTGAAAAGCCTTTCGGGTAACGATGATCGGGTGTATCCTGGCGTCCACTATTCTCTGGCATTGCAAAGCCCATACTACCTGGGCAAAGTGCGCATTGTTCCTTCACTAAGAGGGCATTTTGCCAGCTATCAGCGCTTTGACACTCAGCAGGCCGATCTGGCTATGCGGATGGACAGCGATGATCTCAGCGCATCTTACAGCTATTCCCTGCTCTACCACGATGATGATTCCATCGGCAGCGACCACGATGAGCAAATCCACAGTTTCAGCCTTGGCGTCCGAGTGTTCAAACAGAGCTGGCTCACTGCCTACCTCCATCTCGGGGATCAAGCATGGTGGACCAGCCCCTACATGGTGGTCTATGACGATTTTGAAGCCGATAACACCGTTTACGGTCTATCCCTTTCCACCCCCATATACCAGAAGTTTAATTTGCTTTTGTATAGTCAATTAGGAGATAATGATGATGAAGCGGTTTTCAGTTCATCGCTCAGCCTTGCTTACAGCTATTAGTCTGCTGCTACTGACTTTGCTTACATCCTGCAACCGGCGCGAAGATATCCTGCTGCCGCCGAATCTGGATCCCAAAGAATACGTGATCTCAAACCGCATCCAGGTTTATGCCGATCATCTCATCCGCTGTGAGAACGACGACAGCTATCTCTATCTCCCCAAGGAAAGCATTTCCGATTCTCTGATCTGGTATGGTGATACCATCTATTTCAACCGCGTGGAGCACATCCTGGAGCGCGACAGTCTGGCTCTGGCGGAGGGATCGCAGCGCATGTCCAATACCTACCGGGTGCTGGTGAGCCGAAATGGCGAGTCCATCAGTTTTGCCGACGCAGCAGATTTCGCCACTCTCTATCTTGACCTAAAGGGGGCCGGCGCGGAAGGCAGAGCCAGCCTCATTTCCTGGGAGTATCTGCTGGATGCTGAAGACATCTACATTTATCCTTACGGCAAGAAACGGGCTTTCTTCGCCATAGACGGCACCGGAGAATATGCTCTGGCTGAACTTTCTAACAGCAATGAATTACTGATCAAGCGTAGCGAAGCTGATGTACAGGGTCTGTTAAAAGATGGCGATACCACAATGCGGATCTTCATCCCCGCCGAGTTCACTGCCGAGATGGGAGTAAGCCAGATCAAAATGAAGGACGGTCTTCATTCAGATCAGTTGCAAACAGTGCAGGAGCTATACACGGGCTTTGCCATGCTGAGTAAAGTATTGCAGATTCACACTGAAAACTCAGGTAGCAGCAGCCATCCGCCCATCATTCATTATACGATGCCTGCCCACAAGAGCTTTGGCACCAAGTGGCTAAAGATGAATGATGGCAGGATCGACAGCTGGGATTCTGGCGAAGACACCTGGCTCATTCAGGATGACAGGCTGATCAGCTTTGTCAATGGCAGTGGAGACTATTTTCTAATGGAACCTTTGGCCAGCCAAAACACACTGCACATCAGTCTGGATGGAACTTACAACCAGATCTACCTGCAGGATCTCTGGCTGGATACCAAAGACCTGAAACTCCCGGGAACCGAGCTGGAGATTACCGCCAATCCTTCTATTGCGGACATCAAACAGGATTATTTCGGACTCAAGCCCTACACTTACTCTGGCCAGCTTCAAGCGTATCAATTCCACTTCAAAACAGGCTCAGAGACACTGGAGAGCCTGCCTGACGACGGATGGCTGGAGCTTGGCTTTGCCGCCGATCTCTCTGCAGTCTCCACTTCCCGTCTGATGCGCGTTTATCGAGATTCAAGCAAGGATATCATTAGCTACAAAACTTATGCCACGGAGTATAGCGAACAGCACTTCACGGCCGACGATTCCTTTGTCTATACCGGGCTCAACTCCTCCGGCACCTATCTCTTTGCTCAGATAACTGAAAATGACGTCACTCAACAGATTCCCTGCATCAAGGAACAGCTCTATCTACAGATGGAAAAGACCACTGTGAGCTACCAGGATGGTGATCTCCCCTGTAGCGCCATCAGAATTGACTATGGTGCTACCATCCTGGGTAACCACCCCTGGCTGGATGCACAGCCCTACTTTTTGACCAATCGGACGTCCCTAATGCAGATTGTAAGCATTGATGGGAGTGCTGATGCTCTTCCTCAAGGACTTTTCCTGCAAAGCAGGATGAGTATCGAAGGCGCTTCCGTGGTCAATTTTTCTCCGCTGGCCAGCTACCCCAAGCTGATCCGTTACAACAAGAGCAACACTCTGGATCACAATAGCTTTCTGTATCAGGGTGGTATCCTGCGCATTTCCCCGGCCTATGCCGGATATCTGATCGATGCGCAAAAACTGACCCTGCCAGGGAGTTCCCGAGATCTGGCCATGTTCCCCATGATGATCTTTGATGATTATGACCTGGAAGTGTACCTCAGCTCCGCTTCCACCATGCCCCAAAGCACCTTGCGCATCCAGAAGAGCACTACTCTCAGCGATCCCTGGCAGGTGCTCCAAAATCAATATGATCTTAGCTACCTCAGCCCCGCCTACAGCTTTCAAATGCTGGATAATTCAAGCTTTTATACCAATTTCCAACCCTACCTCAGGATCAAACACCAATCCCGCAGTCAGGATCTCCTGTTCTCTGTCTCAAATGAAGAGCATTACCGCATCTACAGCTATCCCGAAGGCGATGCCGCCGATGGCTGGCATTTTCTCAATAGCGACGGTCACTACGCCTTCCATCTACCCTATGACGCTCAGTATGCCATTGTAAGGGACTTGAATCCTCATTCCGCCGCCCAGATCAGCCTCAGTACTGGTCAGGACGGCCATCTTTCGCTCTATCAGGCGCAGGTATTTATGCCGGAAGAACAGATTGGCAACAGCATAGCTGCAGGCAGCATTGTATCTCTTGAGCGCCTCGAAAGCGTACCTGGAGGTGTTGATTCCCGCTCGGCATACCAGCTCGGCATCACCGACGCTGAGCAGATTCCCCTGCAACCAGACTTCTTTGAACAAACGATTGAAGCCTGGCCATACCTGTACATTCCAGTGCCGGATTTTGCCTCTGGTGAGCCTCTGAGAGTCTTTTACCGGGATTCCTCCGGCAACACTCTGGAACTAAACCAAGTGGATAGCTTCAGTGACTTCCCTGATAGCGAGTTCATCGTCATCGGCAACTGCGCGGTGGTCTTCATCAATAATGCGGGTGTGTTTTATACTCAGTGACAAGGGGCTAAAATCGTCACAGTACATCAGTCGCTAACGCACAAAGTCGCCTGACGAGGTCGCCCATCTCGCTGTACAGCAGCCTATTTCAGCATGATCATCTTCTTGCTGCCGCTGTAGGAACCACATTTGAGCTTATAAAAGAACACGCCGGAGCCTTGATCCTTGCCGTTATCATCCTTCCCGTCCCAGACAACACTATGTTCTCCGCTCGATTTTGCACCACTTTCCAAACGTCGCACCATCTGTCCCTTGAGGTTAATGATTTCGATGTTCACGGGTCCGCCCTCTTTCAAGTAATAGCGAATGGTGGTTAGAGGATTGAAGGGATTGGGGTAGTTGCCCAGGAGTCCGGTAGTTAGCTCGGGATTCAGGTCATCATCGTTGCTAACGGGATAAGCACTTCCCGAGATACTGAGGAGGTGCGGGTTTGCATACACATTATCGGTAATGCTGAGGGTGGCGGAATATTGCCCGCTCTGGGTGGGAGAAAAACCCACTCTCAGGCTTTCGCTTTGGCCGGCATCCAGTTGCCAGGGCAGTTCGGCAGCATTGGAGATACTGAACATATCGCTACCGCTAAGCTCCATCCCGGTGATCACCAGTCCATCAGCGCCAGAATTGCTGATGGTGAATTCATATTCGCTTTGAGATCCCACAGCGTGTGCACCGAAATCAAAGCTCGACGGGGTAATCGAAAAGGTAGGCATCGATCCGCTGTACACCTTGAAATCGTCAATAAAGATGGCGGTTATACCTGTTGACAAGCACTCCAAACCGATATATACTTCTTGATTGTCATAAGCTGAGAGGTCATATTCGAAGGTGGTCCATTCCCGGGGAATCAAGACAGAGCCGTCGCCGGAGACATTGTCGAAGAGCATCATATCCAGATCATCCCAGGTGGATACTCCCAATACAAATGACCCATAATGCAAGGGAGGTGCATAGGAGAAAGCTGAGAATCTGACCCGGCTGTTCTGCGCTAGTTGGATGCGGGGAGTAATCAGCCAATCCATGCCCACATCATTGGGAGGACAAAAGGCTGCGGCGATTTTGTTGCCATTGAAGGGATAAATCTCCTGTATAGGTGGAACTGTCTGTGTGGGATTAAATACCATGAATGCCATATTGCTGCCGCTATTGGGAAAGTCATGTCCCGGTATGACAGCAGTGGGGGCATCATCCATATCCACCAGATTCCAAGTGCCAAAATCAAAGCTGAAATCTGGATAATCTTCAAAACCTTCGTTGATCATGAGAGGCATTATATCATCGATTACATTTACTGTAATGCTTAGCGCGATGGATTCACCGGTATCATACAGCGCGGTGAGGGCATATACGTAGGTTCCCCAGGCAAGACCCTGATCAACATATGAGGTGGCTGTAGGATCGTCTATCTGATGTATCATTACCTGATCCCGGTAGATCCGGTATCCAATATGCATTAAACGCTGATCCGTCTTTGCGGTACCTCCAGACCGCATGCCTGACACAGAGCCGCGTTCGAGATTAGGCGGAATCCAGTTCAGACGCACATTCTCTTCCAGCACCACGGATGAGAAATTGGTAGGGGGGATCCTTTCTGAAACGAGACGGATGTTTAGCGTAGTGGCCTGTTGCTGAGTAATCACCACATTGGGATAGGTTCTAGGCACATAACCATCCTTGTGGGCAATAACATCGTAAGTTCCGGGAAGAACTGGCATCATGTAATGCCCCTGGGCGTCGCTGTAGCATGTACTCGCTCCTACACTAATGGTAGCCCCCTCGATGGCTTCACCAGTATCAAAATCGGTAACGGTTCCCTGTAAAGTGTCGGTTACTGCGTAAACAATTGAATTGGAAAAAGCAGGCTCAGATAGCAGATTGTTTGTATAAACCGCTTTTACAGCCCACTTATAGATACCCCCGGCTAAGCTATTCAACGAGATGTCATCAAAAAAATTGCCAAAGATGGTACTGGGAGTGAGGGCAGTCCAATTGGTCTCATCATCCTCCTCCCCCGCGTGTAAACGCCATACTTTATAGCCCTGCAAATAGCGTTCACCAGGGGTGGGGCGATCTTCGCATACATGGTCCTCGTCTATATAGTTCAAAGTGAAAACATCGTCCACCATGAAGATAAAGGCGTCATTGGATACGCATTGGATGCCTACATAAACTTCCTGACCTGGATATGCGCTAAGGTCATAGACGTATTCAGTCCACTCTGTGGGGGCCTGTACATATCCGGGACCACTGATGATATTAAAGCTCTGAGGATATGTCCCGCTCGTGGAAACGCCAACTCTGAAACGCTCCAGACCATAATCTGCGGTATATGATTTGGCCCAAAAACGAAACTCTCCTACATTGTCAAGAAGGGGGGTGATCAGCCAGTCGTTATTAGGAGGGTTTATCGCAGCGAAACTGGCAGCGAATCTGGCTCCACTATGTGCTGTCATGTTATTGATAGGGGGACTAGTGGTCTCAGGATTAAAGATGATGTATGCTTTTGGATCATTCTCATGCGGGAAATCAACCCCTGTAAAACTATAACAATCAGACATATCAACATCACGCAAGGTCCAATCGCCAAACTGGATACTAAAGTCATCATAAGCTTCAAAGTCGTCAGAGATGCCAAATTGGCTGGAGTTTGGATTACGCCAATGGATATTCACTATGGTGCTAGGTGCCACCGACGCATTTACCGAGTTTGGAGGAATAGCGGGTTCATTGAGGATAATATCTCCCATAATGATATCGGACTGGGCTACATCCAGGATACCCGTTGTGTCGGTATAACCGTCAGCAGAAGCGGTATAAGTGTAGCTTTGATTGCCGGGGATGCCAGTGAAGTTAAATTGTCCGCCGATATTGGTGGTGGCGTTATAGGTGGAGCTGCCACTGAGAGTTAATATGGCGCCCTCTATCCCCAGATTCAGATTGGTGTTGCCAACCACGCGCCCAGTGATGGCTACCTGAGCGGATAAGCCTGATAACACCGAAAAGATTACCAGAAGGACGAAAATGATCCGATTGCCTTTCATGATTCACTCCTATCAGATACGTCATTGGCCAAAACATCCTAGCTCCGTGATTTACGGAACATTATGATCATGCTAAAGTGAAGTAAGCAATTTTCATTCCATCCTTTCAAATATATCTCATTAGTGGGGAGTAACGCAAAATAGAACAGAACAGGGCTGCGTTTCCTTTGGAGCTGTTCCCGGGGAATCAATTCTCCATCTCTCCCTTCCACCTTATGCCTGGCGCGCCATCCAAGATCATCCCAAACACTTCCTGAGCGTGGCTTGGGATGTGTTTGACATGTGTTTGACATGTATAGAGGATATCAGCTTGCAGGAATTGTCCATGATGGTCCGGAAAGTGAAGGTCGCTGGATGTCGGGCAATTCTTATCTGCTAGTCCTCAGGGAGTAGTGGTCCTTTGCCTGTTGATGTTCCATTAGTCTTATCTCCTGTATATCAATCATGTAGACATCGGATCAAACTCCGGGCTTACGTCCAGCAGTAATCTAGTCCGGACAAGTGAGACAAATCCGTAAAACGGTCTTGTGTTCTATCTGATGTGGATTATCCAATGCGGGAGCAGATCTCACTGGTAGCCACGGCAATATCGCCATCCAGCTTCTTCATCATTTGACGGCATACCTGCCCTGGGATCACTTTCGCACCTCTGGCGGCCAGTTCGCGCTTCATATAGTCCAGTGCCCCTGACCCGCCCAAAAACCTGAGAGGGAAGCCCATGGTCGCGATCGGCATGGCATTTTTGCCCTGCAATCCTGTGCATTGTTTGATCGCCGCGATGATTACCGGAGACGGACCAAAGGCCCACACCGGGCCGCCGAAGATCAGCAGATCATAAGCGCTGAGATCGGGCAGATTGGTGAAGGATATCTCCTGTTTATCGCGCACTGAGGCCTGTTTTACTGGCTGCGTAGTTTGCAGCTTGATCCTCTTCACCGTATGCCCCTTTTGGGTAAGGGCATCGGCCAGGCTATTAACAAAGCGCTCGGTATTGCCCGTCTCGGAGTGGTATATTATTGCTGCGTCCATTTCAACATCTCCGCGGTTGGCACAGAGTTATCATTGCGTTCCCAGCGATCGTCGATCTTGGTATTGACGGGGGAGTTTTCCTTGAAGTAATGCACTATGGCGTCGCGCAGATTGATCTGATGATAGGTGATATCTTCTTCAGGCACCTGCATCAGCATATTGAGTCCGGCATTTCCCTGCATCAGGAAGTCAGTAGTTACCACCGTGTAGATTTTATTGGGATCCCATGGTTCACCGCCTATCTTCAGGCTGGTAACGCGATCGAAATTAGGACGTTTCTTGGAGTAGATTACATTGACTCCGGCCACGATCAGTCCGGCACGTGATCCTTCCACGCGGGTCTCAATAATTCGGCGCAAAAATTCCCCGTTGCATTTGAAGCTTACCACCATATTATCAAAGGGCATCACTTCAAAGACATTGCGATAAGTGACCGGTCCGCTTTTGATCTCAGCACGCACGCCGCCCAGATTGAGGAAGGAGAAATCCGCGTTTACCATATACTTCATAGCTTCCACGATGGTGTTTCCCATGGGAGATTGGGCATCCACGTTGGTACGTGAAAGATGCACTCCAGCGTATCCCACCACTTCGTCCATGCCTTCTTCTGCTATAGCCACCTGCGCCTCGATCATCTCCATGGCCTTGTCATCCGGGATAAACTGATCCTCAAAGAGAGTGATCATGCTACCCTCTCGCAGGGCTGGGCTTTCATAGCCGGAGATGGTCTTGGTTTCAGGATCGATGGTTAGGGTGATGAGGCCTAGATTCGAGCCATAGGCATAGCCCTGGATCACCATTGTATGAGTGTAGGGATCGATCCATGGTTTGGGGACACCGCGATGCATGTGTCCACCGATAAAGAGATCGATTCCATCCACTTCGCGGGCTATTTCCTGAGCATCCCAGCCCCAATGTGCCGTGCGTTCTGCATACAAGGGATTGCCTTTGGCGTCGTAGCGGCTGAGATATGTGGGCTCCACATCATAGGGCAAGCCGGCATGACCCAGCACAATTACCATATCTACCAATTCTTCCTCGCGCAGTATCTTTACATACTTGCTAACGCTTTCCTTTTCATCCAGGAACTTGATGTGCCTGATGTTTTCCGGGAAACTCATCTTTTCGGTATCGGTGGTGGTAAAGCCCAGGATGCCGATGCGCAAACCCATCCGGTTTACAATGGTATAAGGAAAGGCATACCAGGGGATTTGGCCGGTACGTTCATCGATCACGTTGCAGGTAAGGATGGGGAAATTGGCGAGTTCCAAAGTCTCTTCCAGATCATCCTGCAGGATGTCGAATTCATGGTTACCGATAGTCATGGCGTCGTAACCGATGTAATTCATATACTCCATCACCGCTTTACCTTTGGTAACGGTTCCCACGGGGCGTCCCTGGAAAAAATCACCCACATCGAGGAGCAGGGATTGGCGCTGTGGGGTTTGCCACGAACGTACCATCTTGATCAGTGTGGCTGCCGAAGCTCCACCGCCCAATTGAGGTGGAAATTCCGGATTCATGAAGGTTGCCTGGGCGCGATCGATACCGCCATGGACGTCGTTTGACCACATAATGTCCAGGCGAAGGTCCTCGGCGAAGGCTATAGTGAGCGCTGCGAGCAGCACTGCCAACATCAAATATTTCGGCATAACAAACCCCTGTATGTTACCAGCCAAAAGAAAGGCCAGCGTTTAGGGTGACGAAGTTTTCTTTTACCTTGTCGGGATTATCCCAACCGCGGTCCTGAAGGTTGATATAGGAAGTAGGCCACAGCGCATAGCTGCTGGAACCGGTGTATATCTTGTCGTTGTAATAACCATCCCCAAAGAGGTCAAGAGCCTCATAATCCCGGAAGGCATATCCGAAGCCCAGATCCAGAGTCAAATTTTTAGCAATCTTCACTGCTGAGCCTGCTGTGATCATGGGAGTTAAAACCTTTGTGGCATGGTATAGAGTAATATCCTGTCCCTGATCATCCGTACCCAGTTCCGTATCCACAAAGTAGCTGTTCACTGCCTGGAAACCCAGACGTAGCGGCATGCGGTGGCTGATGTGGTGTTCCACACCCGCATAGAAGTTATATACAGGATCGAAGGCATCCATCACGTCGCTATAATCTACCACTTCAAAATCCATATTGAAGACCGTGCGAGTGGCATTTCTGGGATAATAGGCAAAGCCAAGGCGATATTCGGCAGGGAAATCCCTGTCGCCATCCAATACTATAAGAGTGCTGTCCATGGGTGTATTGCGATAGGCGTCGCGCCGGCTCCACTCAGTTCCGGTAATATCTACAGAGTTAGCAGGAACGTAAGTAGCGGCAAGGCCAAAGCGCGGTCCCAGGCGGAAAGCCATACCCAGTTTCATTTGTTTATCGCTGATCTCCCAATCTGTCTCTCTGATGTATTCTGGCAGCACCACTCCATCATCCATTTGATCCAACGACCACTGAGACCATTTGATGGTGCGTGTTCCTTCGATACTGCCTTTCAGCAGCGATACATCCACACCCAGGTTAAAATCCAGGTAATCTGAGATAGCATAGGCTGCGCCTAATACGACTCCTGTGGAATACAGGTTGCCGCTATTTTTGATGTCATTCTGGGCGATCTTTTCTGGATAGCCGTCGTTATCGGTATTGCGGTTGTTTCTAATCTCTTCTCTGTACTTGCCTTCAAAGCTGGTATAGGGTCGGTGATAAGCACCCAATCCGAAGCTGATGTTTTGGTAGGAGGAGGAGATAAAGCTGGCTCCGGCAAAATTGGTGAAGGTATTGATGTTTGAAGCATATACGGCATCGTCAATGTAGTTGTCAAAAGAGTTGTAAAGCGGGACCATACGGGTATCTTCCGCCCGGTTGATCACGGTATTGGCCTGAATCCCGATCATTTTCTTCATCAATGTGAGGTTAGCCGGGTTATCGGCAATCCCCCCGGGGCGAAATTCGTTGTATAAACCTGCGCTTCCCATCGCAAAAGAGCGGGCATCCATGGAGCCGTAACGATTGCCGAAATAGGTGTCGGTAACGCTCCACGCGCCAAGCGTTGAAGCGAGCAGCACAAGAACAAGGATGATCATAAGTCTATTTGATAACATGTTTCCTCCACGTTAGAAGCGATAATCAAGGGATAGTCTGATGGTGTTTTCACTATGTTCCACCCGATCAAAGTAGGTAAGCTGATCAGCCAGATCGGAATGGTTGGGGTCGTTATTCTGGCGGATTCTGAGTTCTTTATCCTGATATGTCTTGTTGCGGAACTTGATATTCATATACATATTGTTCGAAATGCGGCTGGAGAGGGCAATCCAGGCCTTCGCGCCTTTCTCACCCATGAAGTCGATCTCCATATCCTCCCAGTCCCAATGTGAAATGCCGTGCCCAAACCAATAGATAAAGGAGCCCTGCAGTTTCAGGGAAGGGGTGAAATTGTGGGTGTAATTTACTCCGATATAATCGCCCGTCATCAGGGTCATGGCCGCTGCCATCGAGTTGTTTCCGGGTGCGGCTGGATTGGTAAGCGAGGTGTATGGCGGGCTAAGGACGGTGTTGTAACGGTATTCAAACTCCAGGAAGTCACGGTTTGAAAGGAAGGTACGCAACGCCATGGTGTATTCATTGGTCTTGGATACACCGCGCTCGGCCAGATCGTCATAACGGTTCACCTGATTCTTGTAACGCAAACGCATACCAAGCTGATACAGCGGACGGAACTCCAGTTCGCTCTGGAAACGCGCACTGCGGCGTCCATCGGTCAGACGTTCCCAAAGATCCAGATAGCTGCGCCCCACCGTGAAGTAGTTATTGAACTTGTATCTTGTTTCAAAATACACACCCCGCTCGGGTTGACTTTGATTGCCATTTTGGTACATGTCTGAGATGGTGGGATTGGTGAGCGCGTATATGTTTTTTTCGATGATCGTGTCGTCAAAGCGCTCGTGTTCGGAAAAACTGCTGCTGTATGGATTGTCAAAACCGACATCGTAATTGCGATAGAGGGTGAGGAAATACAGATTCTCATACTGCGTATAGGCACTCATCAGATAGGCTTTGGGATCATCACCCATCTTGAAATCGTCGCCATCCACGCTCAATTCCGCGTATTCGCCTTGCAGTGAAGTATTTCCCAAGACGGCACTGGCGTCAAAGCCAAGTACCCGGCGGTAATCTCTGCTATACATATCGGTCTGTGTGCTGTAAAGACTGGAAAGCTCCGCGTTCATGGTCTTTTGCAGCTTTGAGTAGTAGTAGGAATCGCGGATGATGGTGGGTAGGAGATCGTTATAATCCGGCACCACCAGATGAGCGTTGTCATACAAAGCGGTATAAGTGGTAAAGCCCAGCTTGGTGCCGATGATCGGGCTTACTTGCAGATGCGTTCCCCACAGCGTTTCCTTCATCGCATCTGTGCGGGTAGCCAGATTGATATAAGGCATGGCAAAGGCTTCGTAGCTCTGCCCCGGAGCGGGAACGGGATTCATCACGCCATTGAACCACGCTTCGCCATCCTTCAGGGTGTCGTTATCATAACCCAGTGTGGGATTGATATAGCCAAAGAACTTACGTTTATCCCCATTTATCGGGGTACCGTCTTCGTAGGCATATACTCGGGCGTTATTCTCGATAATGTATTGACCGTTTTCATCGGTAAAGACGTCGTTACCATAGCGATCGCGCATCACGTACGATCCGTCGGCGTTCACATAGGCCAGGGCGTCTTTATCGTCCTGCGATAGGAAGAATGAAGCGCCAAACATGGGGTTGGCGATCTCGATTGCAGCGCCTTTGAGGGCATACTCCTGCGTGCGAGATAGATCTGGGGTAATCCCCATGATGCGTTTGCTAAAGCCAAAGCCGGTCTTTCTGGCGCTGTAAAAATCGGTGTTTTCCATCACCAGCCCTTCGCCGTAAGTGGCGCGGAAGTGCCCCAGATAGAGCTTCATCGAAGTGTTATCAAGTATGGGCAATTCGGTGTTTTCATAGCCGGCGTAATATTTGCTACCCCTCACAAAGTCATCCATATCCATATCCTGCCAGCCGGGATGTGCTTTGGCGGAGTAATTCATCAGACCAAACTTGTAGTTATTGCCATATCGCATACGCAGTTTGAACAGCATATCGGGATCAATCTTGTCCAGATTGTAATATCCCCAATAGGAAATCCGCTTATCATGAGGGATACTCACCCAGGAATTGCCATAATCCTTGGGCACAAAGGCCTCATGCAGCATGTCATATTGACCCTCTTCAAAGAAGCGAGTATAGTATTGAAACTGGGCGTCCGTCATCAGCTTGTTCTTTACAGGTGCTTCACGGTAATACACATAATTTCGCAGGTTCGTATACCCGTAATGTGAAAGCCCCATGGTATTGCGCAGATCACGAGTATCGGCGATGGTATCGCCCCGGGCCACTCTTTTCAGAATGCCAACGGCATCGATCGCCGAGACGTTTGGGAGGCTCACCAGATCGTCGAAATGCATACGATTGACGTTCTGGGGCGTCATCAGATAGTCTTCCCAGACATCCGCCATGCCTTCCGACGCGCCTTCATTACTGTCCATGCGTTCCAATAGATCACGGATTTCTTCGCGGCGGGCAGCCACCTCATCGGTCTCAGTGACCAGAGAGACCACCACCAATGACTTCAGGCTGTCCATCGTACGCTGATCGATGGATTTTATATCCCTGAGGTCGTAGATGCTTTCAAATCTGTGCACAAAAATCCTGTATTCATATATGTCACGCGCCTGCAACTCTGAAATCGGAAGCTGCATCAGTTCACTCATGGTAGCAGTATTCAAATCCACCTTGGCGGCGAGAAACCCTATACAAAGCAGGGCAAAGAGCATCAAAAAGAGCTTTTTCATCGCGTTTCCTTATGCTGTAATGCTGTAATACAATCCTGTCTGACAAGCAGATTGGTCTGCTTTTTACTCAGGTTTACACGATAAATTGTGTGTCTAATCTGTAAAGTGTTTTTTTAGATGGAGCATATCACTTTTTAGGACTGACTACAGCTAAGTGCTTGCAAAATCAATTGTCACATATCCAGAATGGCTCGAATCTCCGCGTGAATGCCGAGTGCACCAGCCCAGATTGCTATTCTTCAGTGCAAAATACCTCTTGCCCCCTCTACTAGCACGGACGCCATGCGAAACCCACGTGAACCCCACCCGAACTGGATTCAGGTGGAGTCCAGGTGGATTCCGGGTGGAATCCGTGCTGGTAGTGGGGTAGCTAGAATCCTCATACAAATTCGAAGACCGCCAAAAAATCCAGCATGGGGCGTAGCCTCATACCAAAAGGGGGTGGTGGGTGGGTATAGCTAATATCAAATCAAACCCGGAAAATCCATGTCTCATGTATAAAACGATTCCTATGTATGTGCAACGGTCTTAAAGATTGGCCTTGCTCCTGCCTGTTCAGCTAGAAGAGTGCTGGCTCGATCGCACTGCACTGAGGATCGATCCTGGAAGAGGGGATTGCGTGTAGTATGGAAAGTGATACAGTCCTGGATGCTTTCATCTGCATACAAAAAGGAGCAAGCCGGGGCTTGCTCCTGGATATACGGGCTATATATCTACTATTTCTTTACACTGAAAGAATAGATACTGCGTTGATTGGATTGGACTTTCCAGCCCAGCATGAGATCGGCAATGGCTTCAGTTTGTTTATCGCTGAGGTTGCCCATCAGATCACTCACGTTCGCGGCTTGGATTTTGCCGTTATTGATGAAGAGATCCACCTTTACTGAGGCTTGTTTGGTATCCTTGAGAGCGTTTTCGATCATGGATCTGAATTCGTCTTCGAGGGATACAGGGATGCCAAACTGGGTGGTGCTGTAAGAAGTGTCCTTATCGACAGTTCTGACCACGCGAGTTTGTTTGCCAGCTTCGCGGAATTCGCGGTCCCAATCATCTTCCTGATCCTGGGCATATTCGATGCCGAGAATCTTGAGCTCGGTTCTACGATTTCTTTGGCGGCCTTCGGGGGTGTTGTTTGAAGCAATGGGTTTGTCGAAACCATATCCCACAGATTTGATACGGGAAGCTTCAATACCGTTCTTGATCAGATGATTGGCAACGGCTTTGGCTCTGGCTTCAGACAGTCTTTGGTTCCCATCGCGTCCACCCACGTTGTCGGTGTGACCGGAGAGTTCGATTTCCAGAGAAGTATTGGCATTCATGGTGGCGAGCACAGGTTCCAGAATTTTCAGGGAAGCGGGGGTAAGGATTGCCTTGGCAAATTCAAACTCCACGTTTTCTAGCTGGAATACGGCTTCCTCTTCCAGGCGTACAAGGCGGAAATCTTTCACGACGTCGTGTTCTTCCGCTTTCACATCAAGGGTGCCGGAGACCTGCATGTAATTGGGTTTTGCCACGCGGAAATCAAAGCTTTCCTGACGGGGCAGGGTAACTGAGTACTCACCGTCGGCATTGGAATTGACCCTGTATTCCACCACTTCGTTATCCTTCACGTAGGACCAGAAGAGGTTGGAAGTAAGGGGCTTGCCATTGTTGTCGAGTACTTTACCGCTCACCTGAACGTCGTTTCCGAGGGAAACCAGACGGATGATGGTATCGTAGCTGTTAGTGCCTTCAGGAATGCTGAGGATTTCTTCACGCGGGCCATAATTCGGCTCGTCGATATTGTACTTTACCTTCTCCACATTGGGCACATGCAGCTTGAAATTGCCATTATCATCGGCTTGAACCAGTACTTCGTTCAGTTCGCCGTCCCATACATAGGACCAGCGTACAGTACCGGGTACAGGTTTGTTATTCTCGTCCAGGATCTTACCGTTGATGGCGAGGTTTTTGGCATCGGGTTGGCCGGCATCGTCCTGACAGACGATGGCAACTGCCACATCCGCTTTATCCGCGGGGAGCGGCACGGTAGCGGTGGTCTTGCGATAGCCGGGGTGGTTCACTTCATAGCTTAAGTCTTTGGCATTGACCGGTAGAGTGAACTTGAAGATACCCATCTCGTCAGTGGGAACGATCCGCATGAAGGAATCGCCATCCACCGTGTAGATCCAGACTACATCGGTCTTGATGGGTCTGCCATTGACATTGCTGACGGTACCGCTAACGTTGTAGGCGTTCATAGGAGCGCTGTCCATCGGTTTACCGGTGATGGCGGCGATCTGATCTTTTACACGTTGCAGCAGTCCCAGATCCAGGTAGTAAATATCTTCCTGGCCCATGCCGCCGGGGCGGTTTGAGGTAAGGAAGGCAAACTTGCCATCAGGCGAGGTGGTGTAGTAACGATCATCTTTCACCGAGTTGATAATGGGGCCGAGATTTACAGGTTTGGACCACATGGTCCAGCCATCGCCCATTCTTTGGGTAACGAAGATATCATTTCCACCATACCCGGAATGGCCCTTGGAGGCAAAATACAGGTACTTGCCGTCGGGGCTGATAAACGGTGATTGCTCGTCGTATTCGGTGTTGATCACAGCGCCGATGTTCACCGGCTCCGTCCAGGCACCGCCACGTTTCTGAGAAACGAAGAGGTCGTAATTGTCGTGATTGCCATGGCGATTGCTGGTGAAGACCATCACTTGATCGTTGTACACGAAGGGCTGCAAATCATAATACTTGCTGGATACTTCGCTGATCAGTGAGGGTTTGGACCAGTAGCCGCGATCGGATTTGACGCTGTAATAGATATCACCATTGGTGTTTGATTTGTGGTAGTATCCGAAGAGGTAGGCTGTGTTGCCGTCTTTGGAAAAAGATGCCAGGGATTCATTGAAATCCGTGCAGAGCTCTTCCACTTCCTCGGGCTGTTCCCAGACCATGTTTTGATGGGTGGAAATATAGATGTTTTCCTTGGCGTAAAGACTTCTACGCAAGGAAGAGAAATACATGTATTTACCATCAGGTGTTACCACGGGGGCATATTCAGATTCTGAAGTGTTTACGTTTCCCCGCAATTTACCCAAAGATACTGCTATGGGAGATTGCTCCTGATAAAGGCTTGCTTCCCGGATCATTTCCAAGAGATCGCCGCGCACCAGATCTTCGGTGCCCAAAGAATTTTTCCCATACTCCGAAAGCCAGTAGTAAGCGTCCTTGAATTCACCCAGAGCGAGGTGTACTTTTCCACGCAACAGGGCATATTCCAGGGTTGTGCTCTCCGAGGTGTCCAGAATAGAGAGAGATTGCTTTGCCGCGATATAATTGCCCAGTTCATAATGCTGCTGAGCGTTTATAAAGCTACGGCTTTCGGATTGGGCAAATGCGAGCTGGCATGCCAGGAGGATCATCAACCAGATAGTAAGTTTCTTCATTGTTTCTCCTAGTTGGCTTTTGCTCCCCCGGCTTTGGCGGCCGGAGGAGCATCAGCACAGAATGTTTATCGCGTACCAGTTGCCACAGGCTTAGAAGCGCAGCAGCAAGGAATAGAGATGGTTATCGTTTTGATAACTTTCTTTAGCCATCTGATAAGCGTAGTTCATTTCCAGCATCTTGAAGCGCAAGCCAAAACCGGCAGAGAAGGCGCCGTCATTCATGCCGGCACGAATGCCTGCCTGAGTTTTGGACAAGATATCCGACCAAGTTGCATTTTCCCTTATCCGGATTCCGGAAAGCGAGGAACCAATCTCATTGTCGTCTTTCACGCCAAGCCAGTATTCAGCACCAACACGCAGGGCAGAATCCTTGAAGTCATCATTGCCCGCGAGATCAGCGGCGATTATCAGGCCGGGAATCGGGAAAGCGGCGATTGAAGGGATCATTTCGCGAGGAACCTTTGTTCCCTCACCGTCATAATCGGATACGACGTCGCGCACAGCGAAGCCCATATTGAAGTAACGGTTGAGGTGATACATGAGTCCCAGATCCAGACCATATCCGGTCATGGATTCATCATCCATAGTTGAGAGATACATTTTGGGAGTGATGCCCAGATTCAGTTTACCGATTTTCGCGGCATAGCTGACACCAATGTTATGATCGGCTGTATCAAAGCTGTTGGTGGCCTGTCCGGAATCGTTGTAACCATCGATATCGGACACATTGGATCCTTGCCAGTAAGCAGCCACATAACCTGTGGGGATCATAAATCCCAGAGCCACTGCATTGTGGCCCTTATCCCATTCCATTCCCTGTCTTGTGGTAGTGGTCAATTCGATTCTCTTTACATCTGCCAGGACTGCCGGGTTCAGGTAAGCACTGGAGACGTTATCCAGAAAGGCTCCACCAGTACCACCCATACCGATCGAACGGGCGTCGATGCCAAGGCGGGTATATACCGCTGCCGAATTATCATCCGCAAAGACAGAAGATAGTGAGACTATCAGTATCAGGGCGATCAATATGCTTTTTAAATTATTCATTTTTTCCTTCCTTTCAAGGATGGAAGGGAGGGGGGTGAGCCCCTCCCCTCACTTCCTTTATTTCCTGATAGCTATCTTTACTACCTTTTCAACTGTCTTCATGCCGTCGTTGGCCATCACACGAGCGAAGTAGGTACCGCGCGCGAGTTTGACGCCATCGTTGTTACGACCGTCGAAGACGATTTCGATAGTGGACTTGCCGTTGGTCTTACCGGCGTAGTTCATGCTGCGTACTTCGCGACCCGCGAAGTCGTAGATTCTTACGCTAACCGTGGAGGTGTTTGTAACACTAACCACGAATCTGGCTCCAGTTTCGGCGCTGGCAGGGTTAGGATATGCGTGAGCATCCGTAATCTCAAGCGCTACAGGAGGAGCAGGTACATCGACCACAGTAAAGTTCACACTTGCCACAGCCTGGTTGCCGGCATTGTCGATCACGGTGACGCGAGCGACGTAAGCGCCAATGGCCAGATTGTTGAGCTGATGTGAAGTTTCGGTAATACCGGCACCTGTTACCACAGCATCACCGATCTGAGTGCCATCGGGGCCAATCACTACCAGGCGGCTGGAGGCAATGCCAGAGCCGGAGGCAGCTTTCTTACCGGGCATCATGTCGGAGAATTGAGCTTCAATGACTACCTTGGTGGTTTCGTCCACGCGAGTGATCTCAGCACCTTCGGCAGGATTGAGGATGGTGACTACAGGAGCCATCTTATCGATGTTATAATAGTAGTTTGCTACGGTTTCATTACCATACTGGTCGTTTACAGTCACTTCCAGTCGGATGGATGTTTGATCTGCAGGGATCATGTTACCATTTACACCAACGGTATATACGCCATTCGAGGGATTCACTGCGAGCGGACCCATCAGGAGAGCCTCGGAAGGATTGGCATATACGCTGGCACTGACAGAGCTGATGCCCTGACCAGTAACATTGAACTGCAGGTTGTTTATCTGGTTGGCATTAAGCCAGCCATTGTTGAACTCGGTGAAGCTTACGGC
Source organism: Candidatus Cloacimonadota bacterium (assembly GCA_017994635.1). Classification (GTDB taxonomy): domain Bacteria; phylum Cloacimonadota; class Cloacimonadia; order Cloacimonadales; family Cloacimonadaceae; genus UBA5456. Next base: position 31,362 of record JAGOKK010000012.1, read on the forward strand.
AGGACCTGTGGCAGGAGCTACCATAAAGGTTCTGTTTACCATGCTCTGGTTGTTCGCACCGTCGGTAGCGATCAGGACGATGGTGTAAGTACCA